>NZ_VRUW01000012.1:0-94345 GCF_008039475.1 Methylobacterium sp. WL12
CGTTGGGGCGCAGGTAGATGTTCTCGCGCGGGTTGGCCACCAGGGTCGTCATCGGCACGGTGGTGGTGCGGTCCCCGCGCGAGAGGCGCACGAAGGTCTCGGAGACGGGCGAGCGCACGCCGCCGGCGGACGCCACGACGTCGAGGAGGCGGTCGCCGCCGGTGGACAGCGGCAGGCGGGCGCCGGCGACCGCCTCGCCGGTGACGGTGACGGCCTGCGAGATCGGCTTGGTGACCGAGACCAGCACCTGCGGCTGGATCGCCTTGCCGGCGAGTTCGTTCTCGATCAGCGTCTGGACGTCCTGGGTGCGGCGTCCGGCGACGTGGATGCGTCCGGCGTAGGGCACCGAGATCGCGCCGTCGCGGCCGACCGCCTGCTCGGGGATGAGGGCGGACTTCGATCCGGCGGAGAAGCGGTCGGCGACGAGGGGCCCTGAGAACAGGCCGCCGGAGCCGGCTTCCCAGACCGAGACGGCGACGTAGTCGCCGACGCCGATCACCGGCTCGATCGAGGGGCGCTTGTCGCCGAAGGAGGCGAGCAGGCTGTCGAGGGGGCGTCCGCGCAGGGCCTCGATCACGGCCGGCGTCACGTCCACGAGCTCGTAGCGCGCCAGCAGCCCCTCCGGCGTCGAGACCTCCGCCCCCGCCTCGACGGCCCGCGCCGTCGGACCCGAAGCCGGAAGAACCGAACAGCCCGACACCGCAAGTGCGGTGAGCAGGAGCAGGGGGAGGACGCGCATCCAGGATCGCCTGATCGTTTTCAAGGCCTCGACGCCTAGACCAATCGCAAGCTGCTGTCCGTAGCGGGGCGGACACACTCGCAGCGCGCGAGCTCGATCGGCCGCGGCGATCCCCGTTGTGCACATCGTCAAGTCGCGACTCCGACTTTCTGCGGGCTGGACGCTGACAGCGACACGGGCGATCTGGCTCTCGCGCCGACGAAGCCTTATGCCTGGAAGATATTTCCGCCCCACGACGCAGCGAACGACTTCGGAAGAACGCCCTCATCCATGAGGCTGCCTCTCTCCTACACCCCGCCGGACCTGCAGGCCGAGCGGACCGGCACGGTACGCCGCCGACAGGTGTTCTTCATTCCGGGCTACGATCCCGAGGCACGGACCCGCTATCGTCTGCTGTTCGTGCGCGAGCTGTTGCGGCACGCCAAGCGCTTCGGCGATCCGCGGCCCGACATCTCGCCGGCCACCTTGAGTGCGGACGGCATCCTACAGAGCTGGACGGTCGGACCGGACGAGGGCCGGGTGGCGACCGCCTACGACGTGCTGCTCTGGGACGACCTCGTCGCGCGGGACTTCCGTCGGCCGCGGGTGCTCAGCGTCCTGCTCCTCGTCGTCGGCACACTCCATGCCCTGGTCCGCGGGCTGATCTGGCGGTTTTACCGGCTCAACTGGCTCTACGGGAACGTCGTCATCTACCCGTTCGTGATGGTCGTGCTGCTCTCGGCCCTGTCGCTGGCGATCGGGACCCTGGTGCACGCCCACCTCGGCGACTGGTTCGGCCACAGCCTCGGCTGGCCGCCTTGGGTGACCCTGCCGCTTGCCGTCGTCGCCGGGATCGCCTGGATCGCGGCGATCGAGGCTTTGCTCAACCGTTTCTTCTTCTGGCAGCTGCTGAACGATTGGGTGTTCAACTGGCAGCACGGCAACGGCTGGCGACGCGACTATGCCGCCCGCCTCGACGTTTTCGCCGACCGCATCCTCGCGCGGCTCGCCGAAGCCGAAGCCCGCGGCGAGCGGCCGGACGAGGTGATGATCGTCGGCCACTCCACCGGCGGGCTCACGGCCGCCGAGGTCGCCGCGCGGCTCCTCGCCCGAGCTCCGGACCTCGGAACGGGCGACACGGCGTTCTGCCTCGCGACCCTGGGCTCGGCCCTTCCGATCGTCGCCGCGCAGCCCTTCGCCCGGCATGTCCGCGGCGACGTGGCCGCCCTCGTCGCCTCGCGCCGGATCGTCTGGCTCGACGTGCAGGCGCCGCAGGATTGGATGAACTTCCCCGGCTTCAATCCTGTGCTCGACCTCGGGCTGCCGTTCGCAGACGGCCCGATCGCGAACCCGCTGGTGCGGTCGGCACAGGTGCGGGACATCCTGACGCCGGAGACCTATGCGAAGGTCAGGCTCAAGCCGTTCCGCATGCACTTCCAGTTCCTGCTCGCGAACGAGCGGCCCGGCCCCTACGACTACTTCCGCATGGTCCTCGGACCGCAATTCCTGCGCGACCGGGCGATCCGTCCGATCATGGCGGAGCTGGCGCCCGCGGCGCCGAAGGCCGGCGGCTGAGGGGAGGGCGGCTCCGCTCGAAGGCCTCGCCCGGGCCGGGCGGCGTGCTATCTGCGACGCCGCGACCACGCGATCGAACCGGGAGCCGCGATGCCCGCGAGCCAGTCCACGCCGAACGACCCTGCGGGGTCCCCCGCCGCACAGGTGCTCGTGGTGATGGGGGTCTCGGGCTCGGGAAAGAGCACCGTGGCCGCCCTGGTGGCCGAGCGGCTGGGCTGGATCTTCGTCGACGGCGACAGCTTCCACACGCCCGAGCACGTCGCCAAGATGCATGCCGGCCTCGCCCTGGACGACGAGGACCGCGTGCCCTGGCTCGCCTCGATCGCGGTCTGGATCCGGCATCGCCTGGAGCGGGGGGAATCCGGCGTCATCGTCTGCTCGGCCCTGCGCCGGGCCTATCGCGACGTTCTCACCGGAGGCTCGCGGCAGGTCCGGATCGTCTACCTCGAAGGCAGCCGCGACCTGATCGCCGGCCGGCTCGCGCAGCGGCACGGGCACTTCATGGCGCCGGCCCTCCTCGACAGCCAGTTCGTGATCCTGGAGCCGCCGGGGCAGGACGAGCATCCGGTCGTCGTCGGCATCGCCGAGGATCCCGAGCGGATCGCCGAGCGCGTGGTCGCCCGGGTCCAGGCGACCGGAGGAGCCGTATCATGAGCGACCGCGACATCGATTTCGTGATCTCGGACGTCGACGGCACCCTCGTCGGCACCGACAAGAGCCTCAGCCCGGGCACGATCGCCGCGGTGGCGCGGCTGCACGCCGCCGGAATCGGTTTCACCGTCGCGTCGGCCCGCCCGCCCGTTGGCTTGCGCGGTCTCGTCGCGACGCTGGCGCTGCGCCTGCCGATGGGCGCCTTCAACGGCGCGACGGTGGTCGGCCCCGACCTCTCCGTGATCGAGGAGCGGCTGATCCCGGAGGCGACCGCACGGGAGGCGGTCGACCGGATGCTCGCCGCGAAGCTCGATGTCTGGGTCTTCGCCGACGGCCTGTGGAGCCTGCGCGACCCGGCCGGACCCTACACCGACCTCGAGCGCCGCACCCTCGACGCCGAGCCGAACGTGGTGCCCGACCTCGCCTCCCTTCTGGGACGGGCCTCCAAGCTCGTCGGCGTCAGCCGGGACCACGCGCACCTCGCCGCCTGCCAGGCCGAGATCGGCCGCACCCTGGAGGGCCGCGCCGTCGTCCACCGCTCGCAGGCCTACTACCTCGACGTGACCCCGCCCGGCGTCGACAAGGGCGGCTTCGTGGACTGGATGGCGGACCGGCTCGGCCTCGCGCGCAGCCGCATCGCCACCTTCGGAGACGCGGGCAACGACGCCGCGATGTTCGCGCGCGCCGGCTTGTCGGTGGCGATGGGCAACGCCGAGGAGAGGGTGAAGGCGGCGGCCACCGCCGTCACCGACGGCAACGACGCCGACGGCTTCGCCAAGGCGGTCGATCGGCTGATCCTGGCCTAAGAAGACGTCCGCCCCTGTGGCATGCTGGGCACAGGCTCCGCCCCCCGGGCTCGCCGCCCCCAGGCGACCGCATCCAAGCCGCTTTCCAGCCTCATTTGCCCCCGACCTAGCTTGACCAGAACAAGCGGGAACGGGTCTCCAGGATGCATCGACGCCTTCTCCTCGCCGCAGCTCTGGCGGTCGTGACCGTCCCGGCCATCGCGCAGGGAGCCCGCGACAACATCGATGCGCTGATCGAGCAGCACGCCAAGGCGAACGGCGTTCCGGCGAGCTTCGTCCACGCGGTGGTCAAGCGCGAGAGCAACTACAACCCGAAGGCCAAGGGCGGCAGCGCCCTCGGGCTGATGCAGATCAAGCCCGCCACCGCCCGCGGCCTCGGCTATCAGGGCGACGCCGCCGGCCTGCTCGATCCCGGGACGAACCTGAAATACGGCGTCGCCTACCTCGCCGGCGCCTACCGCACCGCGCAGGGCAACCTCACCCAGGCCTACGGCTACTACAATCGCGGCTACTACTACGCCGCCAAGCGTCAGGGCGTCGCCACGGCGGTCGCCGCGGTTGTGGCCCCGGTCGCGGCTTCTGCCAGCGCGGTCGCCAGCCTGTTCACCGGCGCGCCCGTCGTCGCCACCGATCCGAACCTCTCCGCCGCCAACGTGGCGCTGGCCTATGCCCCGACCGTGGCGGCGGCGCCGGCCGAGGCGGTCGCGGTCCCCTTGCCGCCCCGTCGTCCGGCAGCCCTCTCCGGGGCCGAGATGGTGGAGATGGCGAGCCTGCGCACGACGCAGGACCCCGCCGCCGACCAGCCGCAAGCGGACGCCGCCGCGACGGCCCAGACGATCGCGGTGCCGCTTCCGCCGCGCCGGCCCGATTCGCTTTCCGGCGCCGTTCAGGTGGCGAGCGCCGACCTCTCGGGGCTCACCCTGGCCGCCTCGCCCGCAGCGCAGCCGGCCGCCGCCACCGCGGATGCTGCCTCCGCCGACAGCGTCGCCGTGCCGTTGCCGCCGCGTCGGCCCTCGGCCCAGCGACTCGCTGCGTTCGCCCGGCCCGCCGCGCCTCGCAGGGCGCCCGCCGAGGAGCCCGTCCTCGAAGCCACCGCCCTCGCCACCGACCAGTAGGTTTGTACCAGCGCGAGAAAACCGCAGAGGTTGTCCAGCCAACGATTTGCTGGCTGGGTTGACCGCGGGACTGCAGCGCAACACATACGGGGCGTCGGACGAGGGGACCGATGCGGTCGGCGCCGTGTGCGCCGCAGCATCGCAACCGCTCGAGTTCCTTTGACGAATCATCATGCACCGAGGGCAGGGGTGCGCCGGACGTCTCGCGAGAGATCGGGCGTGACCGCGTCATGGTCGTCCTTGTGTGAGGTTCGCGGCGCATCACTTGCGTCGGGATGGCCGAGAGGCCGATCTCGCGCGTGAGACCGACGCGCTTGGGATCAATCGGAAAGCGGACGACGCCATGACCGGCGCGGTGGAACAAGAATCACTCTTCCTGTCCGACCTCGGTCGCCGGGTCCGGCATGCGCGCACGGTCCGCGGCCTGTCGCGCAAGCTGCTGTCGCAGACCTCGGGCCTGTCGGAGCGCTACATCGCCCAGCTGGAGGGCGGGCAGGGCAACGTCTCGATCATCCTGCTGCGGCGCGTCGCCGACGCGATGGGCGTGCGCCTCGACGACCTGATCACCGGCAACGACGCGATCCCCGACTGGCCGGTTTTGCGCGACCTCCTCGGCCACGCCTCGCCGGCCCAGATCGCGGCCGCGAAGGACGCGCTTTCGGGCGGCCCGCGCGACGGGAGCATGCCGCGTCCACGCGTGGCGGTGGTGGGCCTGCGCGGCGCGGGCAAGTCCACCCTCGGGCGGATGACCGCCGAACGCCTCGGCTGGCCCTTCATCGAGCTCAACGCCGAGATCGAGCGCGAGAACGCGCTCTCGGTCCAGGAGATCTTCGCGATCTACGGCCAGGAAGGCTACCGCCGCCTGGAGCAGGCGGCATTGCGGCGCCTGACCGAGCATCCCGGGCCGTTGGTCCTCGCGACCAGCGGCGGCATCGTCGCCGAGCCGCTGACCTACGACCTCCTGCTGCAGGCCTTCTTCACGGTCTGGCTCAAGGCGCGGCCCGAGGAACACATGCAGCGGGTCCGCGACCAGGGACATCTCGCCATGACCGGCGATCACGCCTCGGCGATGCTGGAACTGCGGGCGGTGCTCGCCAGCCGCGAGCCGCTCTATGCCCGCGCCTCGGCGACCGTCGACACCTCCGACGTGCCCGTGGACGTGATGGTCGACCGCCTGACCCGGACGATCGAAGCGCGCTTCCAGGGGCAGGCGGTGACCGCCTGAGGGGTGCGATGTCGCGCCCGCCGTCCTGACGCGGCCCTTGATCGAGGCCGGCGGCCACCCCAAGCTTTCCGCTCACGTCAAACGGGAACCCGCCTTCGCCGGTTCGCGAACCGACCCGTGATCATCCGTGGACCCGGCGCGACCCGGTCCGGGCGCCCCGGCACGGGGCAAGCCGCCCTCCGTCGCCGCGCCACCCGAGGAGCAGAACCATGACTGGCAGCCACGCCCTCGGGCGCCCCGTCGCCGACGGGCTCGCCGGCACCGTCGACCCGGTCTGGTCGCGCCTGCGCGCCGAGTCCGAGGCGGTGATCCGCGACGAGCCGCAGCTCGCCTCCTTCATCGTCGCCACGATCCTGAACCACACCAGCTTGGAGGGCGCCGTCTCGCACCGGGTCGCCGCCCGGCTCGGACACGCGGCGCTTCCCTCGGAGCTGGTCGCGCATGCCTTCCACGAGGCGATCCAGGCGGACCCGCGCATCGGCGAGGCGTTCCGCGCCGACATCGTCGCCGTGATGGACCGCGACCCTGCGACCAGCCGTGCGATCGAGCCTGTGCTGTACTTCAAGGGCTTCCACGCCATCCAGGCGCACCGCCTGGCGCACCATGTCTGGAACCAGGGCCGGCGCGACCTCGCGCTCTACCTGCAGAGCCGGTCGTCGGAGGTGTTCCAGTGCGACATCCACCCGGCGGCGCGGATCGGACGGGGGGTGTTCCTCGACCACGCCACCGGCCTCGTGGTCGGCTCCACCGCCGTAATCGAGGACGACGTCTCCATCCTGCACGCGGTGACGCTCGGCGGCACCGGAAAGCAGGGGGCCGACCGCCATCCGAAGATCCGCCGCGGCGTGATGATCGGCGCCGGCGCCAAGATCCTCGGCAACATCGAGGTCGGGGAATGCGCCCGGGTCGCCGCCGGCTCGGTGGTCCTGCGCCCGGTGCCGGCCAACACCACGGTGGTCGGGGTGCCGGCCCGCGTCGTCGGCACCGCCGGCTGCGCCGAGCCGGCCCGGGCCATGGACCAGCTCGTCAGCATGGACCAGTTCATCCACATGGCCGAGGGCATCTGACGCGCGGGTCCGGCCGCGCTTGCTCCTCCGCCGAGGGCGTGGCAAGCGGTGGCCCGGCCGCCGGGCGGGCTCCCGACCAGGGCACGCACCCGGAACGCCCTGCATGAAGAACCCGAAAGGCTCGACAGCGTGACCAAGCCCGAAGTCGCGAAGCTGCAGGACTACCTGCGCCGCAAATTCGCCAACGCCAGCATCCGCATCGTGGCGATGAAGAACGGCGACTCCGCCGAGGTGTTCATCGGCGACGAGTCGATCGGCGTGATCTCCGACGACAAGGAGGACGGCGACGATTCTTTCGTGTTCCGGATGGCGATCCTCGACATCGATCTCGAGGACGACGCCTGAGGCGCGTTCGGCCTCTGCACGGGTTAACGCTAACCCGCACAGGTGCTTAACGTTTCGTAAACATCAGGGTTAGACTGCGCGCATCCTCGGTCGGAGCGTGCGTCATGGTCATCACCCTCGCTTCCCTCGACGCGATCCGGACGCTCTGCGTGGGCTTGGCCCTCTCGGGGCTCCTCGCCAGCGCGTTCGAGATGTGCACCACGCGTCGCGCCAGCTTCAGCCTGCTCGGGCACGGCGGCGTCACCGCCGTCGCCGCGCTGCCGATGCTGGCCTTCGGGGCGCCCTTCATCATCCTGCGCAACACCCTGCGCGGGCGCCGGATCGAGGGGCGCCCGATGCCCTTCGTGATGCTGGCGACCGTCATCGCCTGCGGTTGGGGCCTGCTTTCGGGCCGCGTCGCGCTGGGCCTTGCGGCCTTCGTCGTCGGCGCCTGAACCGGCGCCGTCAGCGGTTGGCCGTCGCCGCCGGCGAGGCGCCGCCGTTGAGCGTGACCCAGGCGCGCCCGTCCTGCCCCTCGCGCTTGATGTAGGCGTATCCGGTGTCGCGCCACGACAGGATCGTGTTGGTCTTGTTGTCGAGGATGAAGTCGCCGCGATCGGTGCGCACCATCAGCACCGCGTGGCCCTCGCCGATGTCGTCGATGACCACGGTCATCCGCAGCGCACGCCGGGGCAACCCGCGCTCGATCAGCATCCGACGCTTGAGCAGCTGGTAGTCCTCGCAATCACCGAACCCGTCGTCGGGGAAGTCCCATCGATCGACGACGCCCCAATGGGCCTGGTCGGTGACCGGCCTGATCCGGGCGTTGACCCGGCGGTTGACGCCGGTCAGCGTCCGCCACAGGTCGGCGTCGAACCGGATCGTGGCCGGATCGCGCGTGTCCACGTCGCACTCGGCGGGCATGCGCTGGCAGAACGCGGTCCAGGCCGCAACCGGGCGCGCCGCCGCCCCGGTCTCCACGGGCGTGGCAGCATCGGGCAGGCTGGCGAGCGTCCGGGGCTGGGTCGAGGCCCCGCCGATCATCAGGATCGTTCCGGCAAAGCCCAGGGCGGCCGCGCGCCCGGTGCTTCGCAGGGCAAAGCGCCATCGGATGCCGCCGAGGGCACCCGCCGCCTGGACAACCGCGTACCGCATGCCCGATGCTCCGCCCTGCCGAAGCGACCAAGCTGGCACGGGCGTGCCGGCGGCTCAATCGAAAAATGAAGGTGAATTAACCAATCGGCTCTCGGATAGTTCCACCGAGGCCGCGGGCGATGCGCGAAAAAAGTTCATGCGCTTCGGGAATGCGAGACCTGCGCGGCCGATCGCCCCCTTGATTCCGGCGTGATTCGCAGCTTGAGACTGTGACACCGGCGTGACGTTACGCCGGCGCCACGGGATCGGCTTCGCAGGTCCCAGCAAGACGCCGGCCAAGCGGCCGCCAGGGATCATCGCAACCGTGTCGCAACCCCCCATCCATCTCATGATCCGGGCTCTCGCGGAGAACGGCGCCCCGGGGGCGATCGACATCGCCCAGCACGCGGTGGAAATGTTCCTCGCCGCCTCGCCGACCGATGCGGACCGCGCGCTCGCGGTCGACATCCTGCTGCGCGACCTCGCCAGTCTGCGCGGCGTCGCCCCCCACATCACCGCCTTCATCGGCCGGATCGAGATGCAGCTCGGCCGCATTCGTCGGGACGCCCTCAAGCGCCCGGCGCAACGCCCCGTGCCGGCGGATGCCGAGATGACCGAAGAGGTCGCGGCGTCCGAGGCCGAGGCCGAGCCGGCGCTCCAGGCCGCCTAAGCCTCACAAGTCCCCTGATCGTCCCCAGCCGCCTGATCCTCAGCGGTTGGCGGTGGTGACCGGCGAGGTGACGCCGCCGAGCGACACCCAGGCGACGGCATCCTGGCTCTCGCGCTTGATGAAGGTGTAGCCGGTCCGGTGCCAGGGCAGGATCTGGTTGGTCTTGTTGTCGAGCACGAGGTCGCCGCGATCGGTGATCAGGGTGAGGACGGCGTGGCCCTCGCCCTTCTCGTCGATGACCACGGTCATCCGCATGGCGCGGCGCGGCAGGCCGGCGCGGGCGAGCAGGCTGCGCTTGAGCAGCTGGAAGTCCTCGCAATCGCCCGAGCCGTCCTCGGCAAGGTCCCAACGGTCCGGCACCCCGAGGTGGTCCATGTCGGTCACCGGCGTCACCGTGGCGTTGACGCGGCGGTTGACCGTCTGGATCGTGTTCCAGATCGCGGGGGTCATCGCGATGCGGGCGGGCTCGGCGGCGTTGACCGCACACTCGGCCGGGTAGGTCTGGCAGAACGTCACCCAGGCGAGGATCGGCTTGGCGGCGCCTACCGGCGCGGCCGCGATGGTGGGGGCGGGCAGCGAGGCCAGGGTCTGTGCGGCGACCGGCGCCACGCCGGCGGCGAGGAGGGCGAACAGCCCGAGGCCGAGCGCCCGGATCCCCGTTCCCTTGCTGCTGAACACCCGGCCCATCGCCCAAACCCTCCGTCGATGGAGGCACGATGGGCCCGCGCGCCCTCCACGGCGCTGAAGCCGATACGAGCAATTTTATCGATTCGCCGCCGCCGTCGGCACGGCTCGCAACAGCCCGAACCGGACGCTTTGGCGACCCGGCGGATTGTCGGCATCGCGTAGAGGATCGGGAAACCCTGTGCGGTCGCCGCGGTCGCCGTCCGGTCGATCCGAAGTTCCGATGCGGGACGTCAAACGCAGCGATCGAACGCGATCCGACCGAGCGAGCGGCCGACCCGGCAAAGGCGATCACCGTTCAGGTCGGGCTTGATGAATGAGAAGGGTTTTCGGACGGCGGCGTGCGTGCGATCCGGCAAAACCGCATCGTCTGCTCGATTCGCAGAATCAATCGGCAATGACGTGGTGACCGCGACGCGTCCGCACCGGCGGCGGCGGCCACTACCAAGTCGCCGAAGCGTTCGGCCCCGGCCGCCGCGTGCTTAGAGCGTCATGCCTTCGTGGAAGCGGTCGGGGGAGAGCGGCAGCATGAACTGCACGCCGAACCCGCCTTCGAAGTATCGCACGAGCTTGCCCGGCGTGCTGCCGATCGTGAGCGTCGTGCCCAGCGGCGGCGCGCTGAGACTGGCCAGTGCCACGCCCGACATCGAGATGTCGATGACCCGCGCCTTGATCTCGCGCCCGCTCTCCAGCCGCACGACCACCGCCGGCTGCTTGGGCACGATGCGCTCGTGGGTCCGGCCCTCGGGCAGGCCGAGCATCTCGCGGTTGGCGAGCCAGGTGAGCTGCGAGGCGATCTTGTCGCGCTTGCGCGGCGTGGCCGACAGCTGGATCGCGAAGCCGCCCTTGGGATGGCGCGCGATGACGCCCTCGATCCGGCCGATATGCTCGAGGTACAGCACCACGCGCTCGCCGAGCTCACCCACCACCGCGCAGGTCAGACGGACGCCGCCGGGCGACATGTCGACGGTCTGACACGGATATTCGCGGCGGTCGGACAGCATGTAGCGGCCGAGCAGGGAGACCGGCACGCGCTGATGGCGTCGCAGGTCGGAGGCCTGCGCGAGGCGCAGTGTCGTCGTTCCCGCTGAGTTCTGCGCCATCATCATCGCGGGAATAGTCGGTCCGTCGTTGCTCGCTCGCTCGCAAAACCTAGCAATTATCTGGTTACGAAAACCTTGTTCCAGGCACACAATCTGAGGTTTCTTGCTCAAGGTGCCTGTTCAATTTTCTCGCGTCAGTTCTGCGGCCGGCGTCTCCGCTGCTTTTAGACCCGTCCGCCGCGGTGGACCATGAGGTGCCCGCGACGGAACGGGGTGCTGTCGTTGGCCGGCGGGGGGAAGGCGCCGAACGCCCCGGCTTCGAGGCCCGCGAGATCGAGGACCGAGTCGTCGCCCTGCGGCCCATCGTGGAGGGCGTCGGGCATGGGCCGAGCCAGCATCCGCAGGGAGAGCGTGTCGAGGCGCACGAGCGGACGCAGGCCGAGCCAGGTCGGCGGGGCGACGGGGCTCAGCGCGCCGAGCGCCCGCGCCTGGGTGCGCCCGCGGTGGCGGAGCGGCAGCAGGAGGAATTCGAGGTCGACGGTCTCGCCGTCCGTGTTGGTGCCGCGCAGGCCCGCGACGACGCCGATCGCGTCCGCCGCCACCGTCTCGACCATCCGCCAGGGGTCCGCCGAGGCCTCGCCCCAGAGGGCGGACAGGTGCGCGGCCCGCAACTCCCGCCCGAACAGGGCGCAGACGCGGGTGCCGGCGAGCCGCAGGGTCGCGGTCCGGTGCGGCATGTCGAGTTCGAGGATCAGGCTGTCTGCCAGCAGGTGGCGGATCGCGCCGGGTTCGATCTCGGAGCGCTCCGGGGCGCAGCGCTGCCCGCGAAGCCGTTCCCAGTAGCTGTAAAGCATGCGGCTGGTCGGATGCTTCATCGGTGTCCCGGACTGACGCGCGGCGTGGCGATCGGTGCCGCTTCGGAACACCTTCGATCTCTCGTGGTGCATCCAGCGGCTGTTCGACCGTCACGATGCACAACCTACGCCCGGGGTCACGGTCAAGCTCGCGCAACCCTTCGTTAAGGTTAAGCGGAGGTTGACGTTGCACGCCGGGCGGCCCTGCGAGACAGTGTTCACGAAAGCGTGACGGTTCGGGTCGCCCCGACGCCGTCACGTCTCCGGGTCGCCTTTGCGAGGTGCGCGGAGGGATCGGGCGCCTGCGCCCCGCCGTCTCCTGGTCCGGACGGCGCCCGGCCCCGCAAGGGGTCTCGGATCCTCTGCTTCAGGGAGGTCGCCCGTTCGCGGTGCGCCTCCCTTTTTTTTGTTCGCCGGCCGCCGTTCCGGCCGTCGCCGCGGCCGCAGGCCCTTGCAGCGGGAGCCGTCGCCCCGACATGTGGCGCCATGGATGCTTCCCCCGATCTGCCGCGCCAGGGCCGCGTGCCCGTCTTCAACATGCCGGGCGTGGTCACCGTCTCGATCGGCCTGCTGCTCGCGATCCATGCGGTCCGCGAGATCCTGCTGCCGGACGCCTGGGACATCCGCCTGGTGCTCGACCTCGCGCTGGTGCCGTCCCGCTGGACGACATGGTTCGACCCGGCCCAGGCCGACGCGGTGCTGCGCGCGGCGAGCGAGGCCGGGGACGCGCAGTTCGCCGCCGCGCGCGAGGGCTTCGCCCGCTACGTGCTCAGCGAGCCCGGCGCCTACCCGTGGAGCTTCGCCACCTACGGCCTGCTGCACGGCTCGTGGATGCACGTGATCTTCAACAGCGTCTGGCTCGCGGCCTTCGGCTCGCCGGTGGCGCGGCGCTGCGGCGCCTGGCGCTTCGGGCTGATCGCGCTGGCCGGGACGGTCGCGGGCGGGGCACTGCATGTCGCGATCGACCCGCTGAGTTCTTCGCCGCTGATCGGCGGCTCCGCCGGCGTGTCGGCGCTGATGGCGGCCGCCGCGCGCTTCGTGTTCCAGCCGCCGGCGGCGGGCTACGGGACGCAGGCCTGGCAGCTGCCGCCGCACCGGCCGGCCGAGACCGTCCTGGAGCTTTTGCGCAACCGCACCGCGGTGACCTTCCTGGTGATCTGGCTGGCGACGAACCTGCTGTTCGGCCTGATCAGCCTGCCGCTCGGCGCCGAGAACGCGGCGGTCGCGTGGGACGCCCACCTCGGCGGCTTCGTCGTCGGCTTCCTGATGTTCCCGTTCGTGGACCCGCAGGCACGACCGCCGCGGTAGCCGGCCCGAGCCGCTTGGATGACCGGCCGCATGACGGCGGCCGACATTCCCGTTCGACGATGTGGACGCCCTCGGCAGGCGCCGCGCGCCCGGTCTTGCCATGGCGCGGCATCCGCCACACACTCGCATCGATCGCACGGCGCGATCCGGGATCAACCCGGGCACGCCTCCGGTCCCTATGCGCGCCGCGGCTGACGGCGCGGGCGGCGTCACCTCCTGGGAGGGATCTTCATGACCATCGCACGCATCCTCGCCGAGAAAGGCGCGGACATCGTCACCATCACCCCCGAACGGACCCTCGACGAGGCGATCCATCTCCTTGCGGAGAAGCGCATCGGCGCCCTCGTGGTCACCCACGGCGACGGGTCGGTCGCCGGCATCCTGTCCGAGCGCGACATCATGCGAGCGCTGGCCAAGCTCGGCGGCGGCGCCTTCGATGCGCCGGTCTCCGCGCACATGACCGCCGAGGTCGTCACATGCAAGCGCGCCACGACGGTGGAGGACGTGATGCAGCTGATGACCGAAGGGCGCTTCCGCCACGTTCCGGTCTGCGAGGACGGCCGGCTCGTCGGCCTCATCTCCATCGGCGACGTGGTCAAGCGCCGGATCGCGGCGGTCGAGGCCGAGCACAAGGCGATGCGCGACTACATCACGATGGCCTGACGCCTCCGCTCAAGCCAGGACGGGATCAAGGGTGACGTGCCACAGGTCGGCGTCGGCCGCGTCCTTCAGCGTCACCGTCATCTGCTCCGTCCGCCCGTCGACGGCGACGTGCCCGAAGAACTGGTAGCCTGCCGCCGGCGACAGGTTCACCTGGCCTTCCGGCGGCGCCTTCACGAAGCGCAGCTGCGGCCCGAACGTGTCGTCGAGCGTGTTCGGGCCGAAGGTGCCGGCGTGCAGCGGGCCTGAGACGAACTCCCAGAACGGCTCGAACTCCTGGAAGCGGGCCTTGTTGGGGTCGTAGTAGTGCGCGGCGGTGTAGTGCACGTCGGCCGTGAACCACACCGTGTTGCGGATGTTCGCAGCCTTGATGAAGCGCAGCAAGTCGGCGATCTCCAGCTCGCGCCCCAGGGGCGGGCCGTCGCCCTGCGCAACCGCTTCGGAGCCGAAGTTCCGGTCGCCGTCGTAGGTGACGACGAGGCCGAGCGGCATGTCGGCGGCGATCACCTTCCAGGTCGCGCGCGACTCCATCAGCGCCCGCTTGAGCCAGGCGAGCTGCACCGGCCCGAGGAAGTACGCGTCCGGGCCGTAGGCGGTCTGGCGGTTCTCGCCGTTCGGCCCGCGATACGAGCGCATGTCGAGCATGAACACGTCGACGAGGGGGCCGTAGCCGATCTTGCGGTAGACGCGGCCGGGCTCGGACGGCTCGAAGCGCATCGGCATGTATTCGTGGAAGGCGCGGGACGCCCGCACCTCGAGCGCGCGCACGTTCGGGTCGGCGTACGTCTTCCTTAAGTGCTCGGCCCGGGTCAGCGGCTCGCCGGGCCACCAGTTGTTGGTGACCTCGTGGTCGTCCCATTGCGCCAGGATCGGCACGGCGGCGTTCATCGCCAGCACGTTCGCGTCCGTCAGGTTGTATTGGTAGCGGCCGCGGAACTCGGCGAGCGTCTCGGCGGGCTTCGACACCGCCTCGGTGACGCGGTTGCGCCAGAGCGTGCCGTCAGGCAGTCGCACCTCGGCCGTGATCGGCCCGTCGGCGTAGATCGTGTCGCCGGAATGCAGGAAGAAGTCCGGGCGGTTGGCCAGCATCGCCTTGTAGATGGTCATGCCGCCGCGGGCCTCGTCGATGCCCCAGCCCTGGCCCGCCGTGTCGCCCGACCAGCAGAACGAGACCGAGCGCCGGTCGGCCGGCGCGGTGCGGAAGCGCCCGACCTGCGCCGGGCCGCGGATCGTCGGCGCCGCGAGGTCTTCGAGCCGGATCCGGTAGACGATGTCCTGCCCCGGCGGCAGGCCGGTGAGCGCCACCTTCACGGTGCCGTCCGCCTCCGGCAGGGCGTCGGCGAAGGTGCCGCCGCGGATCTCGGCGAAGCTGTCGATGGTGGACCATTCGACGATCGCGCGGCACGGCCGGTCGGCGCGCGCCCAGACGATCGCGGAGTCGGTGCCGACGTCGCCCGATTGCAGGCCGTGCGTGAGGATCGGCCGGTCGGCGGCGCGGCTGAGGCCCGGCCGGGCGATGCCGGACGCGAACCCGACGAGGCCGGCCCCGCCGGCGAACAGGATCTGGCGGCGGCTGGACACCATCGGGGCGGCTCCTCGCGGCGGTCGGGCCGGTCCCGATCCCGCACGAGGGCCGCATCGCAGGCCGATGCGACAGTCGCGTGACGCGGCGCGTCAGGCGCGCGCGGCCGCGGCCTGCACCATCGCCCGGATGCGGGGGACGGCGGCGCGCGTCGCCGCGTGGCCGGCGGCGATCGCCTCGGCCGCCCGGTGGAACTCGAACTGTCCCATCGTGGCGAGGTCCGGCCCGATCGCGCAATCGGGCGGGTCCCGCTCGAGGCGCGCGCGCGAGATTCGGTCCTGCGTGATGTTGAAGGCGTCGAACATCACCCGGCCGATCCCGGGTCCGGACGGCGCGACCCTGCGATTGCGGAGGCCCGCGAGCAGGCTCCAGCGCCGGGCGCCGACCGCGGTGACGACCTGCTCGACGGGATCGGCCGCGCCGGGCTCGATCACGCCGCCCCGCATCCGCGGGTCGCAGGCGAGGTTCACGCCCACGACAAGGTCGGCGCCCATCGCGCGGGCCAGCGTCACCGGCACCGGGTTGACCAGCGTGCCGTCCATCAGGAGACGCCCGTCGCGCTCGACCGGCGCGAACAGGCCGGGCAGGGCGTAGGAGGCGCGCAGAGCCTCGATCAGCGATCCACGCGTGAGCCAGACCTCGTGCCCGGTTCCGAGCTCGGTGGCGACCGAGCCGAAGCCGACCGGCAGGTCGTCGACCAGGCGGTCGCCGAGGTCGCGCACCAGCCGCCGGCGTAGGCGGTCGCCGCCGATCAGCCCCGAGCCCGACAGGCGCGGGTCGAGGAGGCCCAGCACCCGGCGGCGTGTGAGCGAAAGCGCGAACTCGGCCAGGGCGTCGAGCTTGCCCGCGGCGAAGCAGCCGCCGACCACGGCGCCGATCGAGCAGCCGGCGACGACCGAGGGGTGGATGCCGGCCTCGTCGAGGGCGCGGATCACGCCGATATGCGCCCACCCGCGCGCGGCGCCGCCGCCGAGGGCCAGGCCGATCCGCGGCTGCCACGGCGCCGTCTCGCGCGTCGGCTCGACGGTTCCGGGAGCGATCGACGGCGCGGCGTGCCGCAGCAGGGCGTGCGCGCCGCTCATGGGCCGGCGGGGTTCAGCACCGCGCGGCCGTCCGGGTCGAGGGCGACGCTGCGGTAGAAGCAGGCGCGCCGCCCGGTGTGGCAACAGCCGCCGTCGCCGCCGACCGCGACGGTGATCAGCAGCGCGTCCTGGTCGCAATCGGTGCGCATCTCGACGACGCGCTGGACCTGGCCCGAGGTCGCACCCTTGTGCCAGAGTTCCCGGCGCGAGCGCGACCAGTACCAGGCCTCGCCGGTCTCCAGCGTCCGTCGCAGCGATTCGGCGTTCATGTGCGCGAGCATCAGCACGCGGCCGTCCTGCGCGTCGACGGCGATGCAGGCCACGAGCCCGTCGCGGTCGAAGCGGGGCGTGAAGGCCACGCCTTCCTCGACCTCGGTACGGCTACCGGGCGGATCGAATGGGGGGACGGTCATCGAATGACGGTTCCTGCGCAGAGCACTCGGTCCGCGAGCATCCCTCCCCCCTCTGCGGGGGAGGGAAGGGGCGGCGACGCCACATGAATGCGGCTACGCCTTAATGCGGCTACGCCTTGCCGCCGCGGACCAGCGTCAGGAACCGCACCTGCTCGCTGGCGTCCTCGCGGAAGGCGCCGCGGAACTGGGTGGTGATGGTGGAAACGCCGGCCTTCTGGACGCCGCGCATCGCCATGCAGAGATGCTCCGCCTCGACGAGGACGGCGACGCCGCGGGGCTTGAGGATGCTCTCGATCACGTCGGCGATCTGGGCGGTCATCGTCTCCTGCGTCTGCAGCCGGCGGGCGAAGGTGTCGACCACGCGGGCGAGCTTCGACAGGCCGACCACGCCCTTGGTCGGGTAGTAGGCGATGTGGGCCAGGCCCATGAACGGCACCATGTGGTGCTCGCAGTGGGAGTAGAACGGGATGTCGCGCACCAGCACGATGTCGGAATAGCCCTCGACCTCCTCGAACACCCGCTCGAGCAGGGCGTCCGCGTCGACCTCGTAGCCGCCGAAGAGCTGGCCGTAGGCCTTGACCACGCGGGCCGGGGTGTCGAGCAGGCCTTCGCGGTTCGGGTCGTCGCCGGCCCAGCGCAGCAGGGTGCGAACGGCGGCCTCGGCCTCCTCGCGGCTCGGGCGGGCGAGGGCGATGCCGTCGGGCACCCGCGTCGCGGATTCGGGCTTCTTCGCGATGTCCTTGGCGCCGTCCGGCGCGGCCGTCTCGGCACGGCGCTCGGCGAGGTTCGCCACCACGCGGTCGTTGTCGTTGCGCATGACGCTCAAGCTCGGCTCGGCCTCGGGAAGGGGACGGGCGGCGCCGTAGGACAGGGATTTGAGCGCGGCATCCATGGCATCTCCGGCCCGCGCCACACGGGCCTTCATCGTCGTACTGTCCGGCTTGGCGTACATGTCGGTCGAACCGTCTCGGAGCCCGGATGGCTCCGGGCCGGCGCCCCGGTGGTTGCGGTGTCCGTGGCCGTGGGCGCGACCCTGGTCGACGAGCCGCCTCCTCGCGAAACGGCCTGAAGCGGCCTATATCGTCGTTCTTGCACGATCGCGCAATGCACAGCGCGCGGGGCGCAAGGGCGGCCCGCACGGAGCCGACCACTCAGCGCCCGACAACGCAGCGACAAGGAGCGGAAGGCGCCCATGCTCGACGACATCTACAACCGGCGCATCCTCGAACTCGCCGCCGACATCCCCCGGCTCGGTCGGCTCTCGGCGCCGGACGCCAGCGCGACAGCGCATTCGAAGCTCTGCGGCTCGACCGTGACCGTCGACCTCGTGCTCGGGGCCGACGGGACGGTGGCCGACTTCGCCCACGACGTGAAGGCCTGCGCACTGGGCCAGGCCTCGTCCTCGCTGATGGGGCGGCACGTGGTCGGCTCCAGCCCCGAGGAGCTTCGGAGCGTGCGCGAGACCATGCGTGCGATGCTGAAAGCGAACGGCCCGGCGCCCGAGGGCCGCTGGGCCGACCTCTCCGTGCTCGCGCCGGTGCGCGACTTCAAGGCGCGCCACGCCTCGACCCTGCTCACCTTCGACGCGGTGGTGGAGGCCCTCGACCGGATCGAGGCCGCCAGGCGCGCCGCCGCCTGACGCGATGCTGCGGCGTGCCGCGCGGATCGCGATCCGCGGCTATCAACTCACGCTGTCCGGCCTCGTCGGCCGACAGTGCCGGCACTGGCCGAGCTGCTCCGACTACGCGGACGCGGCGATCGCCCGGCACGGACTCTGGCCCGGCGCCTGGATGGGGTTTTCGCGGATCTGCCGCTGCGGGCCCTTCGGCACCCACGGCATCGACCTCGTGCCCGACGCCCTGCCGCCGCGGACGCGCTGGTTCCTGCCCTGGCGCTACGCGCGTTGGCGGGGGGTCAACGCGCCGCCGAACCCGTTTTCCTGCGACGCGGTCGCGCCCTCGGACGGCCAGACCCAGGTGACGGCGTCGGAGCGTAGCTGAAGCGCCACAGGTCGCGCCCCACGAACCTGCGGCGATGCCGGCCTTGCCAGCCGGTCACGAACCGCCGCACACTCCGCGCCCAGAACGACGCCAGCGTCGCCCCCGGCCGCAAGGCCCGACGATCAAGACGGAAACCCCATCGGCATGAGTCAGGGCTCGTCCGCCACCACCCTCGACGACGGCATCGTCGCCACCGCCGAAGCCTGCCTCGCCTCCGTCGGCCAGGCGCGCGAAGCGATCCACGGGGTGATCTTCGGACAGGAGAAGGTCGTCGACCTCGCCCTCGTCACGATCCTGGCCGGCGGCCACGGCCTCCTCGTCGGATTGCCGGGTCTGGCCAAGACCAAGCTCGTCGAGACGCTGGGCACCGTGCTCGGGCTCGACGCCCGGCGGGTGCAGTTCACGCCAGACCTGATGCCCTCCGACATCCTCGGCACCGAAATCCTGGACGAGGATGCCGACCGCCGCCGCTCGTTCCGCTTCGTCAAGGGCCCGGTCTTCACCCAGCTCCTGATGGCCGACGAGATCAACCGCGCGAGCCCGCGCACGCAGTCCGCGCTGCTGCAGGCGATGCAGGAGAACTTCGTCTCGGTCGCCGGCGAGCGTCACGACCTGCCGCGGCCGTTCCACGTGCTCGCCACCCAGAACCCGATCGAGCAGGAGGGCACCTATCCGCTGCCCGAGGCGCAGCTCGACCGCTTCCTGCTGGAGATCGACGTCGGCTATCCCGACCGCGCCGCCGAGCGCCGCATCCTGATCGAGACCACCGGCGTCGCCGACCATGGCGTGAAGGCCGTGATGTCGACCGACGCGCTGCTGACCGCGCAGCGCCTCGTGCGCCGCCTGCCGGTGGGCGAGACCGTGGTCGACGCGATCCTCGACCTCGTCCGCTCGGCCCGCCCCGACGGCGGCGACCCGCTGGTGAAGGGCAAGCTGATGTGGGGCCCCGGCCCCCGCGCCAGCCAGGCGCTGAGCCTGGCGGCCCGCGCCCGCGCGCTGATCGAAGGCCGCGTCGCGCCCTCGGTCGCCGACGTGAAGGCGCTCGCCGAGCCGGTGCTGAAGCACCGCATGGCGCTGAGCTACGCGGCGCGGGCCGACGGCGACACCATCGAGGGGCTGATCGCCAAGCTCGCCGAGAAGCTTTAGCGCGTGGCGGCCGTGCGCGCCCACGACGCGATCCCGCGCGCGCCCGGCCGGCGGGAGAGCGAGGGCGCGGTGGCGCTCGCGTCCCGCATGCCCCGGCTCGTGCTGGAGGCCCGCCGCGTCTCGTCGATGCTGGCGCATGGCCTGCACGGCCGCCGCCGCGCCGGCCCCGGCGAGAGCTTCTGGCAGTTCCGCCCCTTCGTGAACGGCGAGGCGGCCGCGCGGATCGACTGGCGCCGCTCCGCCCGCGACGACCGGCTCTACGTCCGCGAGCGCGAGTGGGAGGCCGCCCACAACATCTGGATCTGGATCGACCGCTCCGCCTCCATGGGCTTCGCCTCCGACCTTGCGCAGGCCGCGAAGGTCGAGCGTGCCCTCGTCCTCGGGCTGGCGCTCGCCGACGCCTTCGTCGACGGCGGCGAGCGGGTCGGCCTACTCGGGCTGACCCGCGCGACCGCGTCGCGCAAGATCGTCGAGGCCATGGCGCAGGCGCTCGTCGCCGACGCCGCCGGCCTGACCCAGGACCTGCCGCCCCGCGCGGCCCCGGCCCGCTTCGACGAGGTGATCCTGATCAGCGACTTCCTCACCCCCCTCGAACGCGTCGCGTCGGCCGTCCAGGAGATCGCCGGGCGCGGCAGCCGTGGGCACCTCGTGGCCGTCGCCGACCCGATCGAGGAGACGTTCCCCTTCTCGGGCCAGGCCGTGCTGCACGACCTCGAATCCGGCCTCTCGCTCGACGTCGGCGACGCCGGCGCCTGGGGCGACGCCTATCGCACCCGCATCCAGGCGCACCGGGCCGGCCTCTCCGAGATCGCCCGCGGCGTCGGCTGGACGCTGACCCTGCACCGCACCGACCGCCCCGCGAGCGAGGCGGGGCTTCGCCTCGCGACCCTGGTCGCCGCCGCGCGCGGAACGGGCTAGGAGGGCGTCGTGCTCGGATTGACCTTCGCCGCGCCCTTCGCGCTCGCCGCCCTGATCGGCCTGCCCGCCCTGTGGCTGCTGCTGCGGGTGACGCCGCCGCGCCCGCGCCGGATCGACTTCCCGCCGCTCAAGCTGGTGGCGGACCTGGTGGCGCGGCGCCAGACGCCGGCGCGGACCCCGCCCTGGCTGCTGATCCTGCGGCTGCTCGCCGCCGCCGCCCTCATCCTCGCCGTCTCCGGGCCGGTCTGGAACCCGAGCGGCGTCGGCGCCGGCGGAGGCCGCAAGGCGCTTCTGGTGATGATCGACAACGGCGTCTCCGCCGCCCACGACTGGCGCGACCGGATGCGGGTCGCCACCGACGCCGTCGAGGGCGCCGCCCGCGACGGACGGCCCGTCGCGGTGGTCGGGCTGGCGGACGCCCCCGCCGCGGTCGAGGCGCGCACGCCGGCAGCCAGCCTCGAACGGCTGCGCGCCTTGGCGCCGCGCCCGCACCTCGCCGACCGGGGCGCGCACCTGGCAGTGCTCACCAACTTCCTCGACCGCAACGCCGGCGCGGGCCTCGTCTGGATCAGCGACGGCGTCGCCGGCATCGAGCCAGGAGACTTCCCCGCACGCCTCGCCGAGGCCGTGGCGTCGTCGGGCGCCGCGCTGACGGTGCTGCGCGCCGACGCGCCGCCGGCCCTGGCGCTGACCGCGTCCGAGGCCGGGGGCAAGCTCACGGCCCGGGTGCTGCGCGCCGCCCGCAACGGCCGCGACGGCGGCCTCGTGCGCGCGCTCGACCAGAAGGGCCTGCCGCTGGCCGAGCACGACTTCGCCCTCGCGCCCGACGCCACTGAGGCCGAGATCGCCTTCGACATGCCGATCGAGCTGCGCAACGGCGTCAGCCGCATCGAGATCGCCGGCGAGCGCTCGGCCGGCGCCGTGACGCTGGTGGACGAGCGCGGCAAGCGCCGCCGCGTCGGCCTCGTCTTCGGCGGCACCAGCGACCAGGCGCAGCCGCTGCTGGCGCCGACCTACTATCTCTCCCGCGCGCTCCAGCCCTTCGCCGACGTGCAGGAGGCCCGCGGCGCCAAGGGCATCGCCGACCAGGTGGCGCAGCTCCTCGACAACCAGGTGACGGTGCTGGTGCTCGCCGACGTCGGCGCGATGGACGACCGCACCGCCACCCGCGTCCAGGCCTTCGTCGAGGGCGGCGGCCTGCTGCTGCGCTTCGCCGGCCCACGACTCGCGGCCGGCAGCGATCCGCTGGTGCCGGTGCGCCTGCGCCGCGGCGGCCGGACGCTCGGCGGCACGCTCTCCTGGGACAGCCCGAAGACGCTGGCGCCCTTCGCCCCCGAGAGCCCGTTCGCCGGCCTGACGCCGCCCGCCGACATCGGCGTGCGCCGCCAGATCCTGGCCGAGCCCGACGGCGACCTGCCCGGCCGCACCTGGGCCTCGTTGCAGGACGGCACGCCGATCGTCACCGCCGAGCATCGCGGGCAGGGGCTCGTGGTGCTGTTCCACGTCACCGCCGACACGACTTGGTCGAACCTGCCGTTGTCCGGCCTGTTCATCGACATGCTGCGCCGGGTGGTGGCGCTGGCCGGTTCCTCCGCCGCCCCCACGGAGGGCGGCCCGCGGCCGGCCGCCGCGATCCTCGCCCCGCGACTGGCGCTCGACGGCTTCGGGGCGCTCGGCACCCCGCCGGCCTCCGCCACCGCCGTGCCGGCCGACTACGCCGACCGCGCCTCGGTGGAGCATCCGCCGGGCTTCTACGGCCCCGCCGACGGCGGCACCGCCGTGAACGCCCTCAGGCCCGACGACCGCCTCAAGGCGCTCGACCTCGCCGCGCTCTCGGGCGCCCGCACCGGCACGCTCGCCGGGGCCGAGACCCTCGACCTGCGCCCGAGCCTGTTCACCCTGGCGCTTCTGCTGCTGGTCCTCGACACGCTGGCGGGCCTCTGGCTCGGCGGCTTCCTCAACCGCGGCTCAGGGAGCCTCGTCGGCCGCCTCCGCGGCCGCCCGGCGATTCTCGCGATGGCGGGCGTGCTCATTCTCGGAGCTTTTGGCGGGCCGCCGGCGCGGGCCGAGGAGCCGCCGGCCAACCGCCCGAACGGCATCGAGTCGGCGCTGGTCACGCGCCTCGCCTACGTCGTCACCGGCGACGCGGCGATCGACGAGGCGAGCCGGGCCGGCCTGACCGGTCTGACCCAGATGCTCGCCGCCCGCACCGCCCTGGAGCCGGGAGAGCCCGCCGGCCTCGACCCGGCCAAGGACGAGCTGGCGTTCTATCCGCTGATCTACTGGCCGATCGCGCCGGGCCGGCCGCAGCCCTCGGAGGCCACGATCCGCCGGGTCGACGCGTTCATGCGCAACGGCGGCACCGTCCTGTTCGACACCCGCGACGCGCTCACGGCCCGCGCCGGAGGCCCGCCGACGCCGGAGGCGGCGTACCTGCGCAAGATGCTGGCGACGCTCGAGATCCCGGAGCTGGAGCCGGTGCCCTCCGACCACGTGCTGACCAAGGCGTTCTACCTCGTCGACACCTTTCCCGGGCGCTACGCCACCGGCCAGACCTGGGTGGAGGCGCTGCCGCCGGCCGCCGAGGGCACCGAGCGTCGCCCGGCACGTGCCGGCGACGGCGTCAGCCCGATCGTCATCACCGGCAACGACCTTGCCGCGGCCTGGGCGATCGACCGCCGCGGCGACCCGCTCTACCCGGTGGTCGGCGGCGACCAGCGCCAGCGCGAGATGGCCTTCCGCGGCGGCGTCAACATCGTGATCTACACGCTGACCGGCAACTACAAGGCGGACCAGGTCCACGTGCCGGCCCTGCTGGAGCGGCTGGGGCAGTGACGATCCCGACACATACCGACGCATTGAACGTGGTCGCGGGTCTCTTCTCCCATGGGGAGAAGGACAGGATGAGGGGCGTGACCTCTCCGGTCAGGTCACGCCCCTCACCCCAGCCCTCTCCCCATGGGAGAGGGGGCCATGCGGCGCTTCCCGCGCGTAACCGGATCACGAAGGCTCTCCCGTCATGCTGAGCCTCAGCTTTACGCCGCTGCTGCCCTGGCCGGTGCTGGCGGTCTTCGCCGTGATCGTGGCGCTGTTTTCCGTGCTCGCCTTCCTGGCGCGGGGACGCACCGCCGTCCTGCGGGCGCTGGCGCTCGGGCTGGTGCTCGCGGCGCTCGCGAACCCCGCCCTGGTGCGCGAGGATCGCGAGCCGGTGAAGGACATCGCCGCGGTGATCGTCGACCGATCCGGGTCTCAGGCGCTCGGCGACCGGCCGGCGGCGACCGACCAGGTCAGGGCCGAATTGCAGCGTCGCTTCGGTGCGCTGACGAACATCGAGCCGCGCTTCATCGACGTGCCGGACGCCGCCGGCGACGACGGCACCAAGCTTTTCGCCGCCCTGGGCCAGGCGCTCGCCGACGTGCCGCCTGAGCGGTTGGCCGGCGTGGTGATGCTCACCGACGGCGTCGTGCACGACATCCCGACCTCGCTCGCGGCCCTCGGGATCAAGGCGCCGCTGCACGTGCTCGTCACCGGGCACCCGGACGAGCGCGACCGGCAGATCAAGCTCCTGGAGGCGCCCCGCTTCGGCATCGTCGGCAAGGACCTCACGATCCGCGCCGAGGTGATGGAGCGCGGCGGCACCGGCTCGGCCGTCGTCGCCCTGCGCCGCGACGGCGAGGAGATCGGGCGCCGCACCGTGCCGACGGACAAGCCGTTCGACCTCGCGCTGAAGATCGAGCATGGCGGCCCGAACGTCGTCGAGATCGAGGTCGAGCCGTTGCCGGGCGAGCTGACCACGGTCAACAACCGCGCCGTGCTCCCCATCGAGGGCATCCGCGAGAAGCTGCGGGTGCTGCTGGTCTCCGGCGAGCCGCACCAGGGCGAGCGCACCTGGCGCAACCTGCTGAAATCGGACGCCAACGTCGACCTCGTGCACTTCACCATCCTGCGGCCGCCGGAGAAGCAGGACGGCACGCCGATCTCCGAGCTGTCGCTGATCGCCTTCCCGACGCGCGAGCTGTTCGTCCAGAAGATCAAGGACTTCGACCTGATCATCTTCGACCGCTACGCCAACCAGAGCGTGCTGCCCTCGGCCTATTTCGACAACATCACCCGCTACGTCCGCGAGGGCGGCGCGCTCCTGATCGCTGCCGGCCCGGAATTCGCAGGCCCGGCGAGCCTCGCGCGCACGCGGCTTTCCGGCATCCTGCCGGGCGACCCGAACGGGCGCGTGGTCGAGCAGCCCTACAAGCCGACGGCGACGGCGACCGGCAACCGCCATCCGGTGACGCGGGCGCTGCCCGGCGGAGACGCGACGCCGCCGGCCTGGGGCGACTGGCTCCGCATCGTCGCGGCGCAGACGCGGGCCGGGAACCAGCCGCTGCTGTCGGGCGCCGAGAACCTGCCGCTGCTCGCCCTCTCCCGCGAGGAGAAGGGCCGCGTGGCACTCATGCTGTCCGACCACACCTGGCTGTGGGCGCGTGGCTACCAGGACGGCGGCCCCTATCTCGACCTGCTGCGCCGCCTCGCGCATTGGCTGATGAAGGAGCCGGCGCTGGAAGAGGAGGCTTTGCGCGCGCAGATGACCGGCCGCGGTCGCGAGGTCCGCGTCGAGCGCCAGACCATGGCGGAGGCGACCGATCCGGTCGTCGTCACGAGCCCGACCGGCAAGACCAGCACGCTCGCCCTGAAGCCGTCGGAGCCCGGGCTGTTCGGCGCGACCTTCGAGGCGACCGAGCTCGGCCTGCACACCTTGCGCTCGGGCACGCTCGCCGCCTTCGTCAGCGTCGGCCCGCCGAACCCGCGCGAGCTCGCCGACGTGTTCAGCGACACCGATCGCCTGAAGCCGGTCGCCGACGCCTCCGGCGGCTCGATCCGCCGCGTCGCGGACGCATCCGGCGCCGTCGCGGTGCCGCGCCTCCAGAGCGTGCGCGGCGGCCGCCTCTCGGGCGCCGACTGGATCGGCTTCCGCCCGAGCGACAGCGCCGTCATCCGCGGTGTCGAGGTCTATCCCCTGGCGCTCGGGCTCGCGGCCCTGGCGCTGCTGGCTGCGGCCGTGCTGGCGATGTGGCTGGTGGAGGGACGCCGCGGGCAGGCGGCGTGACGCTCAGGCCGATTTCCCGGACGCCCGGAGCGCGAGCGGAGGATGATCCGGGATCCAGCGGAAGAACCGGCCGCGTCAGCGGCTCGTGATCGTCGGCGCCGACGATTCGGCCGCTTCGCGTATCCTTGTGCTGGGGCCCGGATCGGGTTCCGCTGACGCTCCACCCGTCCGGGAAATCGGTGCGTGGGTTTCGGTCAGCGAGAGAAGAACCGAGCGATCTCGGCCGCCGCCGCATCCGGCTTCTCGCGGTGCGGGAAGTGCGCCGCGCCTGGAAACGGCGCAAGGTCGAGGTTGGAAAAGTATTCCGGCAGGCGGTCGGTCCAGGCGTAGGGGAAGAGCGGCGAGGAATCGCCCCAGCGGATGCAGGTCGGCACCGCGATGGGTTTCGGCACAGGCGCATCGCCGCGGATCATCGCGATCCGGCCCGCGTTCTGGCTGAGATACCAGTCGAACCCGCCCTGCAGGTTGCCGGGCTGGAGGAAGTTGTCGACGAAATCCTCGATCACGTCGTCGAAGGCGTGCGGGTTCGGACCCGACCAGTGCCGCAGGATGCCGCCGACGTAGGTCTTGCACGCCTCGCGCGACGAGCCGACGAGGTCGGCCGCGTAGGGCATCAGGTGGAAGGATTGGTACCAGATCTCGCGCAGGTTCTCGGGCGCGCCCAGGCGCGGACCGATGCCGCCATATGGGGAATCGAAGAAGAACAGGCCCTCCAGCCGCTCGGGCGCCGTGTGCGCCAGCCCCTGCGCGACGTAGGCGCCGACGTCGTGCGAGACCACGCCGACGCGATCGAGTCCGAGGGCGTCGAGGAGGGCGAGCATGTCCTGCACGTGGACCTTGGGCCCGACCTTGTCGTTGGGGCCGGCATCGGGCTTGCCGGTCCGGCCGAAGCCGCGGAGGTCCGGCGCGATGCAGGTGAAGCGCTCGGAAAGCCGCGTCATCACCGGCTCCCAGGTCAGCCAGAATTCCGGCCAACCGTGAAGCAACAGCAGCGGCGGCCCGCTGCCCACCTGCGCGACGTGCAGGTCGAGGCCGTTCAACGGGAGGGTGTCGTGGCGGATCGTCGGCATCGGTCTTCCTGTGCTGTCGGCCCCAACGCGCGGCGGGCCGCAGGGTTGTCGCCGGTGCGGCGGGGTCTGCGCGGACGCGCCGGGTTGGCGTGGCGGCGCGGTCCGTCCTAAGCAGGCTGGGATGGCCCGGCGACGGGCCGACGGACCGGAGACCGCCCCCTCGTGACAGCGCATCCCGTGATCGGACGTTTCTTCGCCGCCACCTTGGCCGCCGCCCTGACGCTCTCGTGCATCGCAGGCCCCGCGGGCGCGCAGTCCGAGCCGGCGCCCCCGGCGGCCGGCGCCGGCTGGGTCCACGCGGTGACGCTGATGGGCCAGCCGAAATACGGCCCGGACTTCAAGCATTTCGACTACGCCGACCCAGGCGCCCCCAAGGGCGGCCTCGTGCGCCTCGGGGCGCAGGGCGGGTTCGACAACTTCAACCTCGTGGTCTCGGGCTTGAAGGGCGACCTCGAAGGCGGGATCGCGCTGCTCTACGACACGCTTACCACCGAATCCCTCGACGAGCCCTTCACCTCCTACGGCCTGCTGGCCGAGGCGCTTCGGGTCGCGCCCGACCTCGGCTCGGTGACCTACCGCCTGCGCGAGAACGCGAAGTGGCACGACGGCGTCACGGTCACCCCCGAGGACGTGGTCTGGTCGTTCGAGACCTTCAAGGCGAACAGCCCGCGCTACGCCGCCTACTACCAGACCGTGGCGAAGGCGGAAGCCGCCGGCCCGCGCGAGGTGACCTTCACCTTCACCGAGACCGGCAACCGCGAGTTGCCGCAGGTGATCGGGCAGCTCCCCGTGCTGCCCAAGCACTGGTGGACGGGCAAGGACGCACAAGGGCGCCAGCGCAACGTCGCCGAGACGACGCTGGAGCCGCCGCTGGGATCGGGCCCGTACAAGCTGGATAAATTCGATCCCGGCCGCTCGGCGACCTATGTCCGCGTCGCCGACTACTGGGGCAAGGACCTGGCGGTGAATGCCGGGCGCAACAACTTCGGCACCCAGCGCTACGAGTATTTTCGCGACGGGACGGTGCTGGTCGAGGCGCTGAAGGGCGACCTCTACGACTTCCGCGCCGAGAACATCGCCCGCAACTGGGCCACCGCCTACGACGACTTCCCCGCGGTGAAGGACGGCCGCCTGATCAAGGAGGCCTTCCCCGACCGCGGCAACGGCAACATGCAGGCGTTCATCTTCAACACCCGCAAGGACAAGTTCAAGGACCCGCGCGTGCGGCGCGCCTTCAACCTTGCGATGAACTTCGAGGAGATGAACCGGGCGCTGTTCTACGGCTTGTATAAGCGCATCGACTCGTACTTCTACGGCTCCGAGCTCGCCGCCTCCGGCATGCCCGAGGGCGAGGAGAAGGCGCTGCTCGACACGGTGAAGGACAAGGTGCCGCCGTCCGTCTTCACCACGCCCTACAAGAACCCCGTGAGCGAGACGCCGGAGGCCGTGCGCACGAACCTGCGCGAGGCCGTGCGCCTGCTGCGCGAGGCCGGCTACGAGCAGCGCGACGGGCGCATGGTGAACAAGGCGACGGGCGAGCCGCTCACCGTCGAATTCCTGGAGTTCCAGAACACCTTCGAGCGGGTGATCCTGCCGTTCTCGGCGCAGCTCAAGCTCATCGGCGTCGGCACCTCGCTGCGAGTGATCGACCAGGCGCAGTACCAGAACCGGCTGCGCAACTTCGACTTCGACGTCACCACCGGCTCCTGGCCGGAATCGCTCTCGCCGGGCAACGAGCAGCGCGAGTACTGGAGCTCGGCATCTGCCGACAAGCCCGGCTCGCGCAACCTCATCGGCATCAAGGATCCCGCGATCGACGCGCTGATCGAGAAGGTGATCTTTGCCAAAGACAGGCCCGGCGTGCTGGCGGCGACCCATGCACTGGACCGGGTGCTGCTGTCCCACGACTTCGTCGTGCCGCAATGGGCCTCGAACGTCTCGCGGACCCTGCGCTGGAACCGGTTCGCGCATCCGGCCGTCCTGCCGCTCTACGGCTCGTCCGGCTTCCCGACGACGTGGTGGTACGACGAGGCGGCGGCCGCCAAGACCGGGGCGCCGCGTTGAGCCGGGTCTCCCGCCGTTCGCTCGTCCTCGGGGCGGGCGCGCTCGGCGTCGCCGCGGCTCTGCCGCGCGGCTCGGTCGCCCAAACCGTGGCATCGCACGGGATGTCGAGCTTCGGCGAGCTGAAGTACCCGAAGGACTTCCAGCGCTTCGACTACGTGAACCCGATGGCGCCCCGCGGCGGGCGGTTCTCGTCGCAGCTGAGCCAGACCTTCGGCAACCAGGCGGCCGACACCTTCAACACCCTGAACGCCTACGTGCTGCAGGGGGAGGGGGCCGCCGGCATGAACCTCACCTTCGACAGCCTGATGTTGCGGGCGCTGGACGAGCCGGACGCGCTCTACGGCCTCGTCGCGCGGTCGGTGGCGGTATCCGACGACGGGCTGACCTACACCTTCACCCTGCGGCCGCAGGCGCGCTTCCACGACGGCGCGAAGCTGACGGCGAAGGACGTGGCGTTCAGCCTCAAGCTGCTGCGCGAGAAGGGCCACCCCGAGATTTCCGAGGTGATCCGCGACATGCGCGATGCGACGGCGCCCGACGACGCGACGGTGGTGATCACCTTCGCACCCGGCCGCGCCCGCGACCTGCCGCTCACGATCGCGCAACTGCCGATCTTCTCCGCGGCCTACTACGGAAAACGCGACTTCTCGGCCTCCACCCTGGAACCGCCGCTCGGCTCCGGCCCGTATCAGGTGGGGCGCGTCGACGTCGGGCGATCGATCGAGTTCGAGCGGGTCCGCGACTATTGGGCCGCGGAGCTGCCGGCGATGGTCGGGCAGAACAACTTCGACGCGATCCGGTACGAGTATTTCCGTGACCGCAACGTCGCCTTCGAGGCGTTCAAGGGCGGCGCCTTCACCTTCCGCGAGGAGTTTACCGCGCGGGTCTGGGCCACCGGCTACGACTTCCCGGCGGCGAACGAAGGCCGGGTCGTGCGCACCACCGTGCCGGATGCCCGGCCCTCGGGCACGCAGGGCTGGTGGATGAACACGCGGCGGCCGGCCTTCCGCGACCCGCGGGTGCGCGAGGCGATCGGCCTGTGCTTCGACTTCGAATGGACGAACAAGAACATCATGTTCGGCGCCTACGTGCGCACGGCCTCGTTCTTCGAGAACTCGATCCTGAAGGCCGTCGGCACGCCCTCGCCCGCGGAGCTGGCGTTGCTCGGGTCCCTGCGGAACGACCTGCCGGCGGAGGTGTTCGGCGAGCCGTGGACGCCGCCGACCTCCGACGGGTCGGGGCAGGACCGGGCGCTGCTCAAGCGCGCCGACGCGCTGCTGCGCGAGGCCGGCTGCACCCGCGACGGCGGCCTGCTCACGCTGCCCGGCGGCAAGCCGTTCACGATCGAGTTCCTCGATTCGAGCCCGGCGCTGGAGCCGCACACCCACCCCTTCATCCGCAACCTCGGCCTGCTCGGCATCCGGGCGACGATCCGCACCGTCGACGCCTCGCAGTACCAGTCGCGGCTCAAGGACTTCGACTTCGACATCACCTCGCGGCGCTACGCCAGCGGCATGACCCCGGGCGCAGAGCTGCGCGAGACCTACGGGTCGCGCTCGGCCGCGACGCCCGGCTCCAACAACCTGTCGGGCATCGCCGACCCGGCGATCGACGCGCTGCTCACCGCGATCGCCGACGCGACATCGCGCGAGGCGCTGGACGCCGCCTGCCGGGCACTCGACCGCGTGTTGCGCGCCGGGCGCTACTGGGTGCCGATGTGGTATGCCGGCACGCACCGGCTCGCGCTCTGGGACGTCTACGGCCACCCCGCGGAGGGGCCGAAATACGATCTCGGCGCGCCGGCGGTGTGGTGGTTCGACGCCGACAAGGCCCGGCGCATCGGCCGGGACTGAACCGAGGCGCCAGACCGTCGAGGCCCGGCCTTCGGCGACACAGGAGAACCCTTCCTTGCTCGGCTATGTCCTGCGCCGCATCGGCCTGATGATCCCGACCCTGTTCGGGATCATGCTGATCACCTTCACCATCGTGCAGTTCGCCCCCGGCGGGCCGGTAGAGCGGGTGCTCGCGCAGATGCAGGGGCAGGGCGACGGCACGCTCTCGCGGGTCACCGGCGGCACCGGCGACCTCGGCGGCGCGAGCCGGCCGGCCTCCGGCGGCGAGGCGAGCTCGCGCTACCGCGGCGCGCAGGGGCTGAGCCCCGATTTCATCGCCAAGCTCGAGAAGCAGTTCGGCTTCGACAAGCCGGCGCCCGAGCGCTTCGCCAAGATGCTCTGGGACTACGTCCGCTTCGATTTCGGGCGCAGCTACTTTCGCGACGTCACCGTCATCGAGCTGATCAAGGAGCGGTTGCCGGTCTCGATCTCGCTGGGGCTGTGGATGACGCTGCTGTCCTACGCGATCTCGATCCCGCTCGGCATCCGCAAGGCGGTCTCGGACGGGGCGCGCTTCGACCGCTGGACCTCGTTCGTCGTGATCGTCGGCTACTCGGTGCCCGGGTTCATGTTCGGGCTGATGCTGATCATCCTGTTCTCAGGCGGGTCGTTCTTCCAGTGGTTCCCCTTGCGCGGCCTGACCAGCGAAGGCTGGGAGACGTTCACGACCTGGCACAAGGTCACCGACTACGCCTGGCACATGGTGCTGCCGCTGACCGCGCTGGTGATCGGCGCCTTCGCGACCTCGACCCTGCTCACCAAGAACTCGTTCCTCGACGAGATCCGCAAGCAATACGTGCTCACCGCGCGGATGAAGGGCAATTCCGAGCGACGCGTGCTCTACGGCCACGTCTTCCGCAACGCGATGCTGATCGTGATCGCGGGCTTTCCCGGCGCCTTCATCTCGGCCTTCTTCACCGGCTCGCTGCTGATCGAGACGATCTTTTCGCTCGACGGCCTCGGCGAGCTCTCGTTCCGGGCTATCGTCGGGCGCGACTACCCGGTGGTGTTCGCGACCTTGTACATCTTCTCGCTGCTCGGGCTCGCGGTGAACCTGCTCTCCGACCTGATCTACGTCTGGATCGACCCGCGCATCGACTTTTCCGCCCGGGCCACCTGAGCGGTCCTCACGTCAGCGGCGACCAAGCCTCGGGCAGCCCGATGCTGGAGACGGCCTCGGCGATGTGGTCGGGGCCGCCCTTCGGCGGCCAGTGCCCGGAGCCCTGCGCCGCCCGGCGAAGGGACGCCCGCTCCTCCAGGCTGGGGAAGCCCCAGACGTGGGTGATCCGCGGTGCGCCGTCGAGGGCGTACATGTTGATCACGAGGTGGTCCGTGTAGGGCTTGGCCGGCGGGACCGCGGCCTCCCAGGCGTCCAGCGTGGGCGCCAGGCCGCCGGGCTTCAGACGGTAGGTGCGGAACTCGTAGACGGCGCCCCGCGCTCCGGTCCGCACCGGCGGCAGGAACGGGAAGGCCGCATAGCTGTCCATCTCCAAGGCGGTGACGACGGCGCCGGCATGGAACGGGTTCGCGCTGGTCAGGGCGCGGCGGCGCTCGGCGCTCATGTCCTCGGGCGCCTCGAAGCCGCGCAGGATCAGGAGCCGGCCGAGCATCCCGATCTCCGTGCGCCAGCTCCCGAGCAGCGTGCCGCCGGCCTCGGGCGCGCCGACCCAGGCGGCCGCCCCCTCGGAGGCTCGTCCGAGCGCGTTCAGCGGACACGAGAGCGCGGCGAGTTCGTACAGCAATGGTCTGGCCTCCGGTCGGTCAGCCAGGATTATGGGGCCGCGGGCCGTCCGCGCCCAGCACCCGCCCGACCGTCGCGCGCAGGGCGTGGCGGCTGCGATACCCCACCGCCGCCGCCACGTGCCCGGCCGGGCGGCCGTCGGCGGCGAGCGCCAGCGCGCGGATCACCCGCGCCCGCGCCCGCCAGTCGCCGAAACTGAGGCCGGTCTCGCGGCGGAAGCCGCGGGTCAGCGTGCGCCGGCTCGCCCCGGCCCGCTCCGCCCAGGCGTCGAGGTCTTCGGCGCAGGCCGGGTCGGCGATCAGCCCGAGGCAGACCCGGCGCAGGCGCGGGTCGCGCGGGAGCGGCAGGGCCAACGGCGTCTCGGGCGCGTGGCCGATCTCGTCGAGCACCAGGGCGGCGAGATGCCCGCCGCGGCCCGCCTCGTCGTACAGCACCGGCTCCTCGGCCAGCGCCGCCAAAGCCGCGGCCAGCAGCGGCGAGACCGCGATCACCCGGCAGCGTTCCGGGACGGCGGCGAAGGCGCGCGGATCGAGGTAGGCCGAGCACATCGCCACCGCCCCATGCATCGCCACCGCATGCGGCAGGCGCGGCGGGATCAGCAGCGCGTGCCCCTCCGGCACGACCCAGGTGCCGTCGTCGGCCGACGCCATCATCAGCCCGGCGGTGGCGTAGAGCAGCTGCGCACGCGGGTGGAAGTGCCGGTCGGTCCGACTCGCCGCGGCGAAGGTCTTCGGCATCACCGCGACCGCGCGAGGCACGGTCTGGTAGTCGGCGGCGTCGGTCGATCGCAACGGCACCGCGCACCCTCGCAGAATGGCCTGGTAGTGTACATCTGCGGCCCGACGCCGTCCATCGGGTCAGGCTATCGAGCGACGATCCCGAAGGACATGCCGCGATGAGCCCGGAAGACCTCTCCAGCCGCACCCTGCGCTTCGTCAACGTCGCGCACGCCCTCGACCACTTCGTGCTGCTGATCTACCCGACCGCGGTGATCGCCATCGCGAGCCAGACGGGCCTCGGCTACGGCGAGCTGATCGGGCTCGCCACCGGCGCCTTCGTCGCCTTCGGCCTGTGCTCGCTGCCGATGGGCTCGCTCGCCGACCGCTTCGGCCGGCGCAACATGCTCGCCGTGTTCTTCTTCGCCTACGGCCTGTCATGCCTCGGGGTCGCGAGCGCAACGAGCCCCACCGCCTTCGCGGTCTGGCTCTGCGTGCTCGGCCTCGCCTCGGCGATCTACCACCCGGTCGGCTCCAGCATGCTCGTGACCCATGCACGGCGGCTCGGGCGCGACCTCGGCATCAACGGGGTCTGGGGCAATTTCGGCGCGGCGTCGGCCTCAGGGGCGACCGCGCTGCTCGCGACGACGCTGGGCTGGCGGGCCGCCTTCGTGGTGCCGGGCCTCGTGTGCCTCGCCTGCGGCGCGGCCTTCGTCGCGATGGTGCCGGGCGACGGCGACGGCGAGGCGCGCAAGGCCGGCGCGGCGGGTGTCATCCCGGTGACGCGCCCGATGGCCCTGCTGGCGATGTTCGGCGTGGCGATCTTCGCCGGCGGCATCACCTTCAACGTCACCACGATCTCGCTGCCGAAGGTGATCGACGAGGGCGTCGGGCAGGCCCTGTCGCTCACCTCGATCGGCTCGATCGCCACCGCCGTGTTCGTGTTCGGCGCGATGACCCAGCTGCTGATGGGCCGCCTCGTCGACCGCTTCGGCCTTCCGAGCCTGTTCCTCGGCCTCTCGGTGCTGCAGCCGGTCGGCCTCGGGATCGCTGCGGCGACCACGGGTCCGCTGCTGCTGCTCGGGGTGGTGCTGGCGATCGCCGCGATCTACGGGCAGGTCGTCATCAACGACGCGATGATCGCCCGCTACGTCCCGGCGCACCAGCGCGCGAAGGCCTACAGCCTGCGCTACTTCGTGGGCTTCACCGCGAGCGGCTTCGTGGTCCCGGTCATCGCCCTCCTGCACGATCGCGGCGGCTTCCCCCTCGTGCTCGGGATGGCGGCGGCCTTCGGCGCGCTGATCTGGGTCGCCGCCTTCGGCTTCTACCGGCTGGTGCGGGGCGACGCGCGGCCGGGCCTCGCCGCCGCCGAGTAGCGGCTGCGGCGCGGCGCGAAACCTGTTACGGCGGACATCGTGACAGCCCTCTCCCTCGTCATCCGCCCCGAGACGCCCGACGATCACGACGCGATCGAGCGGCTGCACGCCCGCGCGTTCGGGCCGGGGCGCTACGCGCGCACCGCCTTCCGGCTCCGCGAGGGCGCCGCGCATCGGGCCGACCTCAGCGTCACGGCGTCCGTCGGCAGCTTCCTCGTCGGCTCGGTGCGGATGGCGCCGGTGACGGCCGGCGGCATCGGCTTCCTGGCGCTCGGGCCGCTGGCCGTCGACCCGAGCTTCTCGGGCCGCGGCGTCGGCACGGCGCTGATGCAGGCGAGCCTGGCCGCGGCGACGCAGGCCGGCGAGGGCCTCGTGATCCTCGTCGGCGACGCGCCGTTCTACGCCCGCTTCGGGTTCCGCCCGGTGCCGGCCGGGCAGCTGGTCCTTCCGGGCCCGGTCGACCCGGCCCGCTTCCTCGCCCTGGAGCTGAAGCCCGATTTCCTCGCCACCGCGCAGGGGCCGGTCGCGGCGGACCGTAGGAGCTGACAGGCGGCGAGAGCTGACGGGCCGAGCGCGCCGAAGGTCGGCTCAGAGCCGCGCGATGTAGGCGGCGAGGTCGGCGATCTCGTCGTCCTTCAGCGTCTGCGCGACCTCGTTCATCGCCGGATCGTAGCCGGGTCGTGCGTTCGAGCGATACGCCGCGAGCGCCGCCTTGAGATAGTCCTCGCGCTGGCCGCGGATGCGCGGGAGCGCGTCGCGTCCGGCGAGGTCGGCACCGTGGCAGGAGTTGCACTGGTGCTTGGACACGAGCGCCTGCGCCCGCGCGGCGAGCGCCGGATCGGGCGGCCCGCCCGCGGCGACCGGTGCGGGCAAAGCGGCCAGGGCATCGGCGAAGGCGCGCAGGTCGTCGTCGGAGAGACCGGCGGCCATCTCGTTCATCGGCGCCGCCTCGCGCTGCCGCTCCCGGAACTGGAACAGCTGCGTGACGACGTAGTCGGCCTGTTGCGCCCCGAGGGAGGGCACGCCCTCGGTCTCGGAGGTGCCCTGCGCCCCGTGGCAGGCGAGGCAGGGTGCGAGGCGCTCACCCAACGGAGCGGACGAGGCCGCCCCGAGGAGGAGCGTCGCGAGGGCGAGCGCGGGGGCGAGCGATCGGATCATTTCGCGGCGCTGACCCGGTAGATCGCGCCGTTGTAGTCGTCCGAGACCAGGAGCGCGCCGTCCTGGGCGACCAGCACGTCGACCGGGCGGCCGACATACGTGTTGTCCTGCAGGAAGCCGGTAAGGAACGGCTCGACGGAGGCGACCTTGCCGTCGGGTCCGAGCCGCGCCACCACCACGTCGCCGCCGAGCTTGCGCGTACGGTTCCACGAGCCGTGCCGGGCGATGAACATTGCGTTCTTGTAGTCCGCCGGGAACATCGCGCCGGTGTAGAAGCGCAGGCCGAGCGAGGCGGTGTGCGGGCCGAGCAGGGCCGCCGGCGCCGTGAACTCGGCGCAGGAATGGCCCCAGCCGTATTCCGGGTCGGTGAAGGTGCCCTGGTGGCAGTACGGGAAGCCGAAATGCTGCTTGCCGGGCTCGGTCAGCACGTTCAGCTCGTCGTTCGGGATGTCCTCCGAGACCCAGTCGCGGCCGTTGTCGGTGAACCAGAGCTGCTTCGTCGTGGGGTTCCAGTCGAAGCCGACGGTGTTGCGCACGCCGCGGGCGACCACCTCGACGTTCTTGCCGTCGAGGTCCATCCGCCGGATCTGGGCATGGGTGTCGGGCGGCATCGTGATGTTGCCGGGCGATCCCACCGGCACGTAGAGCTTGTCGTCGGGGCCGATGGCGATGAACTTCCAGCCGTGCGCTTCGTCCTTAGGCAGGTCGTCGTAGACCAGCACCGGCTTCGGCACGTCGTCGAGGTGGGCCTCGATGCCGTCGTAGCGCCAGATCTTCGAGAGCTCGGCCACGAACAGCGACCCTTCGTGGAACGCGAGCCCGTTCGGCCGGTGCAGGCCGGTGGCGATGGTCTTGACCTCGCGCTTCCCGTCCGGCCCGACCTTTGCCGGGATCGCGTAGACCTTGCCGACCGCGCGGGTGCCGACGAACAGCGTCCCGTCCGGGCTCTGGCGCATCGAGCGGGCGTTGGCGAGACCGCTGGCGTAGACCTCGACCTTGAAGCCCTCGGGCACGATCAGCTTGTCGAGGGGAAGCTTGGCCAGGGCGGTGGCGAGCGGCGGCGCGGCGATCGGTGCAAGCTTGGCGGCGTCCCCGCCCTCGGGCCGGCCGAAGAGCGCCGAGCCCTTATCGACGGGGGGCGCGGCGGGGGCGGGGCTCGCCGGCTGCTGCGCCGCGGCGCCCTGCAGGGCGAGGCAGGTCATCGCCAGGGCGGCGAGGCTTCGGCTCAGGACGGGTGTCACGCGGCGTCTCCCAGGCTGGGCAGGATGTAGGTTCGGCGGATGCAGGCTCGGCGGGATGAAGGCGCGCCGCGCCGGCTCCCGTTCGCAATCGCATACGTTATTCACAACATGCGCCGCCAAAGCGAGGGCCGGCGCCGCGACCGGGAAACAGCAGCCCCGCCCCGTCACCCGTCGGCGCGGATGCCCTGACGAACGCACCCGCGCGCGGCAGGCCGGCCCGGCGCAACCTTGCCTTTTGGCATCCGATCCCCGAGAAACCGGCTGATCCGGAAGCGTGAGCGCGGCGTCGAGCCGGCGCTCGGCGAAACCGGAACGATCGAACCGCGTCGAGGAACCCGTCTCCATGCTCGATTACGCGCAGGCCCGACGCCTGATGGTCGACTGCCAGCTCCGGACTTTCGACGTGAACGACATCACGGTGCTCGACGCGTTCGACGCGGTGCCGCGCGAGGATTTCGTGCCGCCGGGGGCGGAGCCCTTCGCCTACATCGACCAGAATCTGAAGCTCGGCGGCAGCGAGGGCGACGTCCGCTACATGCCGGCCTCGATGCTGCTCGCCCGGATGATCCAGGCGCTGCGCGTCGGCAACGGCACGCGGGTGCTCGATGTCGGCACCGGATACGGCTACGCCGCCGCCCTGATGGCGCGCCTCGGCGGCCGGGTCACGGCCCTCGAAGTCGATCCCGCCCTGGCCGAGGCGGCGCGGGCACGGCTCGCCGGGACGCAGGTCGAGGTGGCGGAAGGACCGCTCACCGAGGGCCAGCCCAAGGCCGGCCCCTACGACGCGATCCTGATCAACGGCCGCGTCGAGGTCCGCCCGCAGGCGCTCCTCGACCAGCTCAAGGACGAGGGCCGCCTCGTCTGCGTGCTCGGACGCGACAAGTCGGCGAAGGCGACCCTGTTCGTCCGCGCCGGCGATGCCTTCGGCGCCCGCCCGCTGTTCGACGCCGCCCTGCCGGGCCTCGCGGCGTTCCGCGAAGAGGCCGGCTTCGCGTTCTGAGCGGCGCGTCGGTGCACCCCGGTCGCGCGCCGGGGGTGTCGCTTTTATGCGCCACGTCGGAACGATTTGGGGGCAGGCCGCCCGTTGGCCTGGGCCAGGTCTTAACGAATAGGCTAAGGTTCGCCCCAGGGCGGGCGTGACCGGGCCGGCGTGCAAGCGCGGCATCCGTCGCAAGACGGACGAGATGGTCTTCGAGAAACCGCAAGGGCTGATCGACGTGACACAACGCAAACCTGCGACGCGCCCCGCGCTTCGGCTGGCCGGCTTCGCCGTCGCAGCCGGGCTGGCGGCTGGTCCGGCGGCGTCCGAGACGCTCGAATCGGCGCTCGCGAAGGCCTATGGCGGCAACCCGCAGCTCAATGCCAGCCGCGCGAACGTCCGCGCCACCGACGAGGGCGTCGCGATCGCGAAGTCCGGCTACCGGCCGACCGCGGCCATCAGCGCTGACATCGGCCAGAGTTACCTCGAAGGCCGCGTCTCCCGCCAGCAGCTCGCCGTGACGACGACGCCGGGAGGCGCCGGGCTCACGGTCAACCAGACGCTGTTCAACGGGTTCCAGACCGACAACAACACCCGCCGCGCCGAGTCGAACGTCTACAGCCAGCGCGAGAGCCTGCGCTCCACCGAGATGACGGTGCTGTACAGTGGCGTCACCTCCTACATGAACGTGCTCAGCAACACCGCGACCCTGGAGCTGAACCGCAACAACGTCGAGGTGCTCGAGGAGCAGCTCCGCCAGACCCGGGACCGCTTCAACGTCGGCGAGGTCACCCGAACCGACGTCGCCCAGGCCGAGGCCCGCCTCGCCGGCGCCCGCTCGCAGGTCAGCGTCGCGGAATCGAACCTGCGCACCAGCATCGGCACCTATCGCCAGAACATCGGCGTCGAGCCGCGTCAGCTCGCCCCCGGCCGCCCCCTCGACCGCTACGTCCCGGCCAGCCTCGATGCGGCGATCGCCATCGGCCTGCAGGAGCACCCGCAGATCCTGTCGGCGCTGCATGCGGTCGACGCGGCCGAGGCGCAGGTCAAGGTCCTCGAAGGCGCCCTCTACCCGACGGTCGGCCTGCAGGGCAGCGTCCAGCAGCGCTACGACCAGACTTTCCCCGGCGACAACTTCGTGTCCGCGTCGATCGTCGGCCGCGTGACGATCCCGCTCTACCAGGGCGGACAGGAATACGCGCAGATCCGCCAGCAGAAGGAGGTGGTCGGCCAGACCCGCATCCAGGCCGACCTCGTCCGCGACCAGGTCCGCGCCCAGGTTGTGGACTTCTGGGGCCGCCTGGAGGCGGCCAAGGCTCAGGTGATCGCGGCCCAGGCCCAGGTTCAGGCCAACGAGGTCGCCCTCAACGGCGTGCGCGAAGAGGCCCGCGTCGGGCAGCGCACGACCCTCGACGTGTTGAACGCGCAGCAGGAACTGCTCGTCTCCCGGGTGAACCTCATCACCGCCCAGCGCGACCGGGTGATCTTCTCCTACGGCGTGGTCCAGGCGATCGGTCGCCTGACGGCTCGCTACACCGCGGTACCGGTGGCTGCCTACAGCGCCAAGGTCCACTACGACCAGGTCAAGGACCTGTGGTACGGCGTGCGCTCGCCGGATGGCCGCTGAGGCGACGCGAATCGCGCGGGTTCCCCTGCGGGGAGCCCGGCAGGCCCGGCCGACCAGAATGCGGCGACCGGGACGTGATTTCCCGAGGACTGTGCTTCCGCTGCGCTTGTCGTGCGAGCGCAGCGTGGAATACTCCATCGGATAGGTGTTTTCCGTTCCTCTCACGTTTTCGAGCGCCGTCCGGATGAGTGCAGCGAGCCCCAAGATCCAGGACAAGGCGACGGAGAAGGCGCACGAGCCTTCCATGGAGGAGATCCTGGCCTCGATCCGCCGGATCATCGCCGACGACCAGGCCGTGAAGCCGCCGGAGCCGGCCGCCGTCCGGCCGCCCACGCACGAGAACGACGACGTGCTCGACCTCGCCGACATGGACGAGCCGGCACCACCGCCGCGCCCGGCCGCGAAGCCCGCTCCGCTCGAACTCGAGGCCTTGGACTTCGACGCGATCGACTTCGACGCGCTGGAGGTGGAACCCGAGCCCGAGCCGCCCCCCGCGCTGCGTGCGGCCGCGCCCCAGCCCGCACGCCGTCCGGAGCCGGCATATGAACCCGAACCTGAGGCGGAGACCGCGCCGCTGATCTCCTCGGCGGCCGGCGCCAGCGTGAACCAGGCCTTCAACCTGCTCGCCAACACCGTGTCGAGCCAGAACGCGCGCAGCCTGGAAGACCTCGTCCAGGACATGCTGAAGCCGATGCTCAAGGCGTGGCTCGACGACAACCTGCCGGTGATGGTCGAGCGGCTGGTGCGCGTCGAGATCGAGCGGGTCGCCCGCGGCCGCTGACGGGCCCCGTGTTGACGGGAGGCCCGAGACGGGTTGAAAGCGGGCTCGAAATTCCAAGACGGACCCGCGATCACCCGCCCATGATGGACAAGACCTTCGACCCGGCCGGCGCCGAGGCGCGCGCGAGCGCCGCGTGGACGCACGCCGACGCCTTCCGCGCCGGGCGCCCGGACCGGGCCGGCGCCGAGCCCTACTGCATCGTCATCCCGCCGCCGAACGTGACGGGATCGCTGCATATCGGCCACGCGCTCAACAACACCCTGCAGGACATCCTCGCCCGCTTCGAGCGGATGCGCGGCCGCGACGTGCTGTGGCAGCCGGGCATGGACCATGCCGGCATCGCCACGCAGATGGTGGTCGAGCGCCGGATGGCGGAGGCGCAGGAGCCCGGCCGCCGCGAGATCGGCCGCGCGGCCTTCCTCGACAAGGTCTGGGCCTGGAAGGCGGAATCGGGCGGCGCCATCGTCTCGCAGCTCAAGCGGCTCGGCGCCTCCTGCGACTGGTCGCGCGAGCGCTTCACCATGGGCGAGCGCGGGGCGCCGGACGAGCAGATGGTCCGCGCGGTCACGAAGGTCTTCGTCGACCTGCATGCCCAGGGGCTGATCTACCGCGACAAGCGCCTCGTGAACTGGGACCCGAAGTTCCAGACCGCGATCTCGGACCTCGAGGTCCAGCAGGTCGAGGTGAAGGGCCACCTCTGGCACTTCGACTATCCGGTGGTGGACGAGGCCGGCGCCGAGACCGGGGCGATCATCACCGTCGCGACGACGCGCCCCGAGACGATGCTCGGCGACACGGCGGTGGCGGTCCACCCGGAGGACGAGCGCTACACCGCGCTCGTCGGCAGCTACGTGCGCCTGCCGCTGGTCGGCCGCCTGATCCCGATCGTCGCCGACGACTACTCGGACCCGGAGAAGGGCACCGGCGCGGTCAAGATCACGCCCGCGCACGACTTCAACGACTTCGAGGTCGGCCGCCGCCACGGCTGCCGCCCGATCAACATCCTGGACAGCGAGGCGCGGATCGCGCTCGACGGCAACGCCGACTTCCTGGCCGACGCGAACCCGGATGCGGAGGCGCTGGCCCTCCACGGCCTCGACCGGTTCGCGGCCCGCAAGGCCGTGGTCGCGCTGATGGAAGCGGCAGGGCGCCTTCGGGAGATCGAGGCCAACACCCATGCCGTCCCACACGGCGACCGCTCGGGCGTGGTGATCGAGCCCTACCTCACCGACCAGTGGTACGTGAACGTGAAGCCGCTGGCCGAGCGCGCGCTGCAGGCGGTGCGCGACGGGCGCACCCGCTTCGTGCCGGAGAATTCGGAGAAGACGTTCTTCCAGTGGCTCGAGAACATCGAGCCGTGGTGCATCTCGCGCCAGCTCTGGTGGGGGCACCAGATCCCGGTCTGGTACGATGCGGATGGCGGCGTCTACGTCGCCGGCACCGAGGCCGAGGCGCAGGCACAGGCCGCGGAGAAGCAGGGCCGCGCGGTCGATCTCGTCCGCGACGAGGACGTCCTCGACACCTGGTTCTCCTCCGCCCTGTGGCCGTTCTCGACGCTCGGCTGGCCGGAGAAGACCGCGGAACTCGCGCGCTACTACCCGACCAACACGCTCGTCACCGGCAAGGACATCCTGTTCTTCTGGGTCGCGCGGATGATGATGCTCGGCCTGCACGTCACCAACGACGTGCCGTTCGACACGGTCTACCTGCACACGCTGGTGCGCGACGCCTCCGGCGCCAAGATGTCGAAGTCGAAGGGCAACGTCGTCGATCCGCTCGGGCTGATCGACCAGTACGGCGCCGACGCCTTGCGCTTCACCCTGACGGCGCTCGCCGCGCAGGGGCGGGACATCAAGCTCAGCCCGGCCCGCGTCGAGGGCTACCGCAACTTCGCGACCAAGCTCTGGAACGCCGCGCGGTTCGCCGAGATGAACGGCTGCGCCCTCGATCCCGCCTTCGACCCGAAAGCGGTGCGGGAGCCGCTGAACCGCTGGGCGCTCGGCGAGGCGGCGCGCGCGGTCGCCGAGGTCACGGCAGCCCTGGAGGCCTACCGCTTCAACGACGCGGCGGCCGCGGCCTACCGCTTCGTCTGGAACATTTTCTGCGACTGGACGATCGAACTCGCCAAGCCCGTGCTTCAGGGCGAGGGCGTCGAGGCCGGGCTGAAGGCGGAGACGCAAGCCACCATCGCGTTCATCATCGACCAGATCGCCAAGCTCCTGCATCCGTTCATGCCGTTCCTCACCGAGGAGCTGTGGGCGATCAAGGGCGAGGCGATCGCCAACCGCGGCCTGCTCACGCTCCAATCCTGGCCCGACCTGTCGGGGCTGGCGGATGCCGAGGCCGAGGCCGAGATCGGCTTCGTCGTCGACCTCGTCTCCGAGGTGCGCTCGGCCCGCTCCGAGACCGGGGTGCCCGCGGGCGCCCAGGTCCCGCTGGTGATCGTCGGCGCCGACGCAGGCGTGCGGGCGCGCGTCGGCACCTGGCACGACACGCTGGTGCGGCTCGCCCGCCTGTCCGAGATCGGCTTCGCCGACGCCGCCCCGCGAAACGCGGCGCAGCTCCTCGTGCGCGGCAGCGTCGCCGCGCTGCCGCTGGAAGGGATCGTCGACCTCGGCGCCGAGGTGGCGCGCTTGAAGAAGGAGGCCGCCAAGGCCGAAGGCGAGATCAAGAAGCTCGACGGCAAGCTCGGCAACGCCGACTTCGTGGCGCGCGCCCCCGAGGAGGTGATCGAGGAGAGCCGCGAGCGGCGCGAGGCCGAGGCCGAGCGGCTGGCCAAGCTTCACGAGGCGCTGGCGCGGTTGAGCGAGGCGAACTGAGGATCACCCCTTGGCGGTCAGCCGAAATATATGATACGTACCTCGTATCATATCGTGGGTCTCGATGATCGGGTCGTTCCGCGGCCGTCATACGCAGGCGCTCTACGAAGACGGCATCGAGCGGCGGGCATGGCACGCCATCATCGAACCGGCGCTGCGGAAGCTCGACATGCTCGCCGCGGCCGTCGCAGTGGGCGATCTTCGCAGCCCGCCGGGCAATCGTCTGGAGAAGCTGGGCGGCGATCGGAAGGGTCAGTGGAGCATCCGCATCAACGATCAGTGGCGCCTTTGCTTCCGTTGGACGGCGGCAGGCGCCGAAGATGTCGAGATCGTCGATGATCATTAGGTCGGACCGGAGCATCCCGATGCCGCGCATTTCCACGCATCCCGGCACCATCCTGAACGAAGAATACCTTCTTCCCCTCGGCTTGAGCGCGTCGCGGCTTGCCGCGGACATCGCGGTTCCAGCCAACCGGCTGACCGACATCATTCGGGGCCGCCGCAGCGTGACGGCGGATACCGCGATCCGGCTCGGCCGCCGTTTCGCGACGACACCGCAATTCTGGATGAACCTCCAGACCTCGCACGACCTGTCGAAGGCGGGGGCGACGCACGATTATTCGGCTATCCCGATCCCGGAGCACGCCTGACGCCGACCCGGCGCGGCAACGCCGATGATCCGGAAACGGCTGGGACAAGGGCTCGCCGTCCTCGTCGCCCTGCTCGTCCTCGCCGTGATCCTCACGGCGCGGCCGGGCGACCCGGCGCTGTATCCGCCAAAGGCGGCGGCGCAGGTGATTTACGTGGTCAGCCACGGTTGGCACAGCGGCGTCGCGCTGCCGACCGCGGCGTTGACCGGGCCCGGCGCCGGCTCGGCGTTGCGCGACATCGCCGTGCGGTTCCGCGCCTATCCCACCCTCGAATTCGGCTGGGGCGAGGCCCGGTTCTACGCCGCGACGCCCACGCTCGCGGAGTTCGATTGGCGGCTGGCACTCGATGCGCTGTTCACGCCCGGCGGCAGCGACGGGGTGATCCAGGTGGTCGGCCTCGATGCGGACCCGCGCACGAGCTTTCCCCGCGCCGACATCCTGGCGGTGCCGGTCTCGGCCGCCGGCCTTGAGCGGCTCGTCGCGCGGCTCGAGGCGAGCTTCGCCCGCGTCGACGGCCATCCGGTCGACGTCGGTCCCGGCCTCTACGGGCCGAGCCTGTTCTACAGGGGCGCAGGCCGCTTCTCCTGGACGAACGTGTGCAACCACTGGACCGCCGGGCTCGTCAACGCCGCCGGGCTGCCGGTGGCGCCGGTGATCGCGACGCTGCCGGGCGGGCTCATCCTCGACCTCGAATGGCGCTCCGGGGTGACGGCGGTTCCGTGATGCCGGCGGCCGCCGAGGGCGGACCGGCGAATCTGTCGAAACGGTAATGCGCCGGTCACGGGCGGGTGAGGCGCCGGTCTCTAGAACGAACGCATCGCCCGCTGACGCCGGCGGCGCAGACGATTTCTCCTGGAGACCTATCGCATGTCCGTTCCCCAGACCCGCACCTCCGCCCGATACAGCCGCCGGGCCCTGGCCTCGGTCGCGGCCGCCGCCCTCATCGCCGGCGGCGCCGTCGGCAGCGGCTACCTGCCCGCCGCCACCCCGGCCTTCGCCCAGGCGCTGCCGCAGACGCCGATCGCCGCGCCGGAGCACCCGCCGGGCTCGTTCGCCAACATCGTCGACAAGGTGAAGCCGGGCGTCGTCTCGGTGAAGGTGAAGCTCGACGACTCCGCCTCCAGCGACGACGAGGAAGGCCCGGGCAACCAGCAGGGCCAGAACCTGCAGAACGTCCCGCCGCAGCTGCGCGAATTCTTCAAGCGCTTCGGCCAGAACGGCCAGAACGGCGGCCCGCCCGGCATGCAGCCGCAGCGCCAGGGCCCGCGCGGCGCCGTCGGCTCCGGCTTCATCATCTCGGCCGACGGCTACGTCGTCACCAACAACCATGTCGTCGATCACGCCAAGACGGTGCAGGTGACCCTCGACGACGGCCGGACGCTCGACGCCAAGGTGATCGGCAAGGATTCCAAGACCGACATCGCGCTCCTGAAGATCAAGGATTCCGGCAGCTACCCCTACGTCCAGTTCGGCAAGGCGGCCCCGCGGGTCGGCGACTGGGTGGTGGCGATCGGCAACCCGTTCGGCCTCGGCGGCACGGTGACCGCGGGCATCGTCTCGGCCCGCGGCCGTGACATCGGCGCCGGCCCCTACGACGACTTCCTGCAGATCGACGCGCCGATCAACAAGGGCAATTCCGGCGGCCCGACCTTCAACGTCAACGGCGAGGTCGTGGGCGTGAACACCGCTATCGCCTCGCCGTCGGGCGGCAGCGTCGGCCTCGCCTTCGCCATCCCGTCCGAGACCGTGCAGGCGGTGGTCGACCAGCTCAAGACCGACGGCAAGGTCGCCCGCGGCTACCTCGGCGTGCAGGTCCAGCCGGTGACGCAGGACATCGCCGAGGGTCTCGGCATGGCCAAGCCGAAGGGCGCGCTGATCGACCACGCCGAGGACGGGACGCCGGCGGCCAAGGCCGGCCTCAAGTCCGGCGACGTGATCGAGTCGGTCAACGGCAACCCGATCAACGACGCGAAGGAGCTGTCCCGCAAGATCGCCGGCCTGAAGCCCGGCGCGAAGGTCGAGATCGCCTACCTGCGCGGCGGCAAGTCGGACAACGCGACGATCACGCTCGGCGCGCTCCCGACCGACGGGTCGAAGGTGGCCTCGTCGGATACCGGGATGTCCGGCGGCCAGCCGCGGCTCGGCCTCGGCTTGGCGCCGGCCTCCGAGGTCGGCCTGTCCGACAGCGGCGTCGCGGTGGTGCAGGTCGACCCGGACGGCCCGGCGGCCGCCAAGGGCATCGAGCAGGGCGACGTCATCCTCGACGTCGCCGGCAAGAGCGTGACGCGCCCCTCCGACGTCGCCGAGCAGATCCGCACGGCCGAGGCGAGCGGACGCAAGGCGGTGCTGATGCGGGTGAAGAGCAGCAAGGGCGTGACCCGCTTCGTGGCGATCTCGCTCACCAAGAACGACGGCTGATCCGCCCTCGGTAGATCCTGACGACAGGACGACGCAGGCATCGGCACACCGCCGGTGCCTGCGTCGTCGGCGTTTCCATGTCGTCACGAGAGACATCTTGGCTCGCCCGCCCCGGCGGCGCGCGATATGCTTGGTTCCTCGCCTGCGCACGAGCGCCGGGACCAGCGCCGGATTGTTGCGAGATGGCCGATTTCCGGAGCCTCGAGGTCTTCTACTGGGTCGCGACGCTGTCCAGCTTCCGCCGGGCGAGCGAGCAGGTGAACACGACCCAGCCCGCCGTGTCGCAGCGCATCGCCGCGCTGGAGCACGAATACGGCACGCTGTTCGAGCGCCGCAGCCGCGACGTCGCGCTGACGGAGCGCGGGCGGGTGCTGTTCGGGTTCGCCGAGCGGTTCCTGTCGCTCCAGGCGGAGATGGGGGCGGCCCTGGCGGAAACCGGCCGCACGATGGGGACGCTGCGGCTCGGCGTCTCCGAGACGATCGTCCACCTCTAGCTGTCGCGGTTCATCGAGCGGATGCGGGCGGCCCTGCCGGGGATCAGCGTCGACATCGCCGTCGACATCTCGCCGAACATGCAGGCGGCGCTCGCCGCCAACGAGATCGACCTCGCCTTCCTCGTCGGGCCGATCACCCTGCCGAGCCTCGCCAACCGGCCGCTCTTCAGCATCCCGGTCGCCTGGATCGCCGCGCCGGGGCTGGTGCCGGAGGATGGGCCCTTGAGCCTCGGGGCGCTGATCCGCCATCCCCTGATCACCTACCCCCGGAACACCGGCCCCTACGTCGAGCTGCGCGACCTCGTGCTTCGGGCGAACCTGCTGCCCAGCCAGATCCACACCAGCGCGTCGCTGGCGACGATCGTGAAGATGGGGATCGAGCGGCTGGGGATCTGCGTGATTCCGCCGGCCGTCGTCCGGGACGAGCTGGCGGCCGGGGCGCTGCGGATCCTGCCCGCCGAGCAATCCCTCTCGGACCTGAACTTCACCGCCACCTTCGCCAAGCGTCCCGACGCGCACTTCGTCGCCGCCGCCGCGCGCATCGCGCAGGAGGTCGCCGCGGATTGGGCCGCGGGCCGATAAGCGGATCGGGCCGCTGGCCGATAAGGCGAGGTTATCGCGCCTCATTCGCAATGACGATTGGCGCGGAAAGAAGCGCGATGCGAACCTGCCTATCGAGACGGCAGAGACCCGATCGGGTCGATGCCCGCGCCCTCCGGGCGTCGAGATCAGGAGGCGTGCGGTGACCCTGCATTTCCACCCTTCCCCCGCCGCCTATGCGGATGCGCGCGCGGCCCGGCGCGCCATCCGAAACGGGGAATGGCGCGGGCACACGTCCGGCCTCGCTCCGGCCCACGTCCAGGGCAACCTGATGATCCTGCCGCAGGCGCTGGCGCAGGACTTCCAGACCTTCTGCCAGCAGAACCCGAAGCCCTGCCCGGTGCTCGGCGTCTCCCGGCCCGGCGCCCGCGACCTCCCCGCGCTCGGCGCCGACCTGGACCTCGCCACCGACGTGCCGGGCTACGTCGTCTACGAGGACGGCGAGAAGGTCGCCGAGGTGGGCGACCTGACGCCCCTGTGGCGCGACGACTTCGTGACCTTCGTCCTCGGGTGCTCGTTCTCGTTCGAGTCGGCGCTGATCGAAGCCGGCATCCCCCTTCGCCACGTCGCGCAAGGGCGCAACGTCGCGATGTACAAGACGTCGATCCCGACCCAGCCCGCCGGCCCGTTCCACGGACCGCTCGTGGTCTCGATGCGGCCGATGCGGGCGGCCGACGCGATCAAGGCGGTGCAGGTGACGGCGCGGGTGCCCGCCGTGCACGGCGCCCCCGTCCACCTCGGCGACCCGAGCCTGATCGGCATCGCCGACATCGCCAAGCCGGATTTCGGCGACGCGATCGACATCGCGCCCGACGAGATCCCGGTCTTCTGGGCCTGCGGGGTGACGCCCCAGGCGGTGGCGATGGCCGCGCGCCTGCCGCTGTGCATCACCCACGCCCCCGGCCTGATGCTGATCACCGACCTATTGAACCGGGACCTGCCGTACCGCTGAGGCCAAACCCGGCTTCGCTGAAGCCGCCGCATGCTTCGGCGAGCCGGCGCGCCGACACGCACCATGAAGACATGACCCGATCCCACCCGAGAACGTGAGCAATGCCATGTGGTTGAAAGACACGAGCCCGCCGGAAAGACGCGTCCTGGCCGCCGCCTTCGCCGGATACGGCATCGATGCCTTCGACTACATGATCTACACCTTCCTCATACCGACGCTGGTGATCGTGTGGGGGCTGACGACGGTCCAGGCCGGCAACATCGCCACCGCCGCGCTCGTCACCTCGGCGGTGGGCGGCTGGGCCGCGGGCATCCTCGCCGACCGGTACGGGCGGGTCGTCGTGCTACAGGGGACCGTGCTGTGGTTCACCGTGTTCACGGTGCTGTCCGGGTTCACGCATTCCTACGAGCAGTTGCTGTTCACCCGCGCCATGCAGGGCTTCGGTTTCGGCGGCGAATGGTCGGTCGGCTCGGTGCTGATCGCCGAGACGATCCAGGCGCGCTACCGCGGCAAGGCGGTCGGCCTCGTCCAGTCGAGCTGGGCGGTGGGCTGGGCCGTCGCAGCCATCGCCTTCTGGGCGGTCTTCGCCCTGGTCGAGCCGGCGTCCGGCTGGCGCATCCTGTTCTGGATCGGGGCGGTGCCCTCGGTGCTGATCTTCTGGATCCGCCGCAACATCGAGGATCCGGAGGTCTACCGGCAGACCCGCTCGGCCATGCACGCGGTCGGCGACCGCGGCAACTTCCTGGAGATCTTCTCCCGAGACCTCATCGGCCGGACGGCGCTCGCGAGCCTCCTCGCCACCGGGATGCAGGGCGGCTACTATGCCGTCACGACCTGGCTGCCGACCTATCTCAAGACCGAGCGCAACCTCTCGGTGCTCAACACCAGTGGCTACCTGCTGATGCTGATCTTCGGCTCCTTCCTCGGCTACCTGACGAGCGCCTACCTCTCCGACCGGATCGGCCGCCGCAAGGGCTTCATCCTGTTCGGGTTCTGCGCCGGCCTGCTCGTGCTCGGCTACACCCTGGCGCCGATCACCGACACGGCGATGCTGTTCCTGGGCTTTCCGCTCGGCTTCTTCCTGTCCGGCGTCTTCTCCGGCATGGGCGCCTACCTCAGCGAGCTGTTCCCGAGCCGCGTCAGGGGGTCGGCGCAGGGGTTCTGCTACAATTTCGGCCGGGCGACCGGGGCGGCCTGCCCGGCGCTGGTCGCGCATCTGTCCGGATCGCTGAAGCTGGGCATCGCCATCGGGGTCGTGGCGGCCAGCGCCTATTGCCTCGTGATCCTGGCGGCCCTCCTGCTCCCCGAGACCGCCGGCCGCGAGCTCGACGCAGACGGGGCGATCCCGGCCGTGACAATGCCGGCGGCGGCGTGACCAGCGACGGGACGGGAGCAGCGGACATGGCGAGCGTCGACCTGAACTCCGACCTCGGCGAGGGCTTCGGCGCCTACGCCTGCGGCGACGACGCGGCGATGCTCGGCATCGTCACCTCGGCCAACGTCGCCTGCGGGATGCATGCGGGCGACCCCGAGATCATGGCCGAAACCTTCGCGCGCGCGAAAGCGAACGGCGTCGCGGTGGGAGCCCATCCGGGCTTCCCCGACCTCTGGGGCTTCGGGCGGCGGCGGATGCCGTTCAACCCGCCCGAGATCGAGCGCCTCGTCGCCTACCAGGTCGGGGCCGCGCAGGCGCTCGCGACTTACGCCGGCCACCGCGTCACCTACGTGAAGGCGCACGGGGCGCTCGCCAACCTCGCCGCCGCCGAGCGCGTGGTCGCCGACGCCATCGCCCGGGCGGTGCGGGCCGTCGACCGCGACCTCGCGCTGCTCGCCATCGCCCTCACCGCGCAGGTGCCGGCCGGCGAGGCGGCGGGCCTCGAGATCCACCAGGAGATCTTCGCCGACCGCGGCTACACAGAGGACGGGCAGCTCATCGCCCGCGGCCAACCCGGCGCAATGATCGAGAGCGCGGAGGAGGCGGCGAGCCGCGTCCTCGCGATGGTGGAATCCGGCGCGATCGTGACGGCGCAGGGCACCCGCCTGCCGACGCCGATCCGCTCGGTCTGCGTCCACGGCGATTCCGCCGATGCGGTCGCCACCGCCCGCGCCGTGCGGGAAAAGCTCGAAGGCGCCGGCATCCGGCTCGCCTCGTTCCGGGCCTGAGGCGGTGGTGCAGACCCTACGCCTGCTCGATGCCGGGGAGGCGGCCCTCGTCGCCGAGTTCGGAAGCACCGTCGACCCGGCGATCAACGACCGGGTCCTGGCGCTCGACGCGGCGTTGCGCGCCGACCCGCCCGAAGGCGTCCGCGAGACCGTGCCGACCTACCGCTCGCTGATGATCCACTACGATCCGCTGGTGCTGAGCCGCGAGGCACTGGCTGGGCGCGTCATGGCGCTCGCCGACGGCGCGAACGCGAGCCGGGCAGCGCCGACCCTGTGGACGCTGCCCTGCTGCTACGCCGAGACCAGCGACGGCGAGCCCTGCGGCGAGGACGTCGCCGCCATCGCCGCGCTCACCGGCCTCTCGCCGGAGCGGGTGGCCGCGTTGCATGCGGGCGCCACCTACCGGGTCTACATGTACGGGTTCGCGCCGGGCTTCGCCTATCTCGGCGGCCTGCCGAAGGCGCTCGCGGTGCCGCGCCGAGCCAAGCCCCGGCCGCCGCATCCGGCCAACGCCCTGCTGGTCGGCGGCGGCCTGGCCGCGGTCGGGACCGTGCCGATGCCGACCGGCTGGTACGTGATCGCGCGGTCGCCCGCCCGCCTCTACGCGCCGGAGCGCGACGAGACCTTCCCGGTCGCGGCCGGCGACCGCATCCGCTTCGAGCCGGTCGACGCCGTGACCTATGCCGCCCTGGAACGACGCGCCGCCGCGGGCGAGGTCGTGGCCCGGCGCGAGTCCTTCGCCGAGGAGGCCACGCCGTGAGCCCGCACCTCGCGATCCTCGCCGCCGGCCCGAGCGTCACGCTCCAGGATGCCGGCCGCCACGGATACCTGCGCTACGGCATCACCGCCGCCGGGCCGATGGACCCGCTCGCCTTCGCCACCGCCAACCGCGCCGCCGGCAACCCGGAAGGCGCGACCGCGATCGAGGTCTCGACCGGCGGCATCACCGTCGCGGCGGAGGGCGGTCCACTCGGCCTCGTCCTGGCGAGCACGGGCTTTCGCGTCGCCCTCGACGGTCAGGCGCTTCCGGCGTCCGTCGCGCTGACCTTGGAGCCGGGCCGGACGCTCGCCGTGCGGGCGGGCGCGGCCGGCGCCTGGTGCTACATCGCCGTATGCGGCCGGGTCGCCGTCGCGCCGACGCTCGGCTCGACCGCGACCCACACCCGGTCCGGCCTCGGCGGGCTCGACGGGCGTGCGCTCGCGGCCGGCGACAGGCTCGCCGTCGAGGAGGCCCGCGCCGGCGCCGGCGATGCGCAGGCCCTGGTCGCGCCCTGGCTCGACCGGCCGGCGGAGGTGATCCGCGTCGTGCTCGGACCGCAGGACGACGCCTTCGCGCCGGACCAGATCGCAGCCTTCCTCGCCGGCCTGTGGACGGTCGGCGGGCGCGGCGACCGCATGGCCTGCTTCCTCGACGGCCCGCGCCTGACCCATGCGCGCGGCCACGACATCGTTTCGGACGGCATCGCCATGGGCGCGATCCAGGTGCCGGGCGAGGGCCTGCCGATCGTGCTGATGGCCGACCGCCAGTCGACCGGCGGCTACCCGAAGATCGCGACCGTGATCGGCCCCGACTTCGGGCGGCTGGCGCAGGCCCAGGCCGGCGCGCGGCTGCGCTTCTCCGCCGTCTCGGTCGCCGAGGCCGTCGCCGCCCGCCGGGCGGAGGCCGCCTGCCTCGTCCCCGACATCCAAACGGAGCCGGTGATCCGTACCGCGTTCCCGTCCGAGCTGCTGCTCGGCCTCAACCTCGTGGGCGGCGTGATCGACGCGAAGGGGTGATGGTGCGACGCCAGCCGCGCAAGCGGTTGGACGAAGACTTGCTTGGGCACGGCGACATGGATCTCGACACGATCACCTCCGTCCTGACGCCGCGGGAGCCCGGTGCGCTGCCGGGCTGGCGCCCGGGCGACGCATGGCTCGCCGGCGGCACCTGGCTGTTCTCTGAGCCGCAGCCGCATCTGGCCCGGCTGATCGACCTCACCGGCCTGGCGCTGCCGCCGAGCGCGGCGACCGAGGCCGCTTTGAGCCTGTCGGCCACCTGCACCATCGCCGCCCTCGACCGCATCGAGTTGCCGCGGGCCTGGATCGCCGCGCCGCTGGTCGGGCAGTGCTGCCGGGCGCTGCTCGGCTCGTTCAAGATCTGGAACCGGGCCACGGTCGGCGGCAACCTCTGCCTCGCCTTGCCTGCCGGGCCGATCATCGCACTCGGCGTGGCGCTGGACGGCGTCTGCACCATCCGCACCGGCGCGGGCGGCGAGCGCCGCATGGCGGTAGCCGACTTCGTGCTCGGGCCGCAGACGGCCGCGCTCGCCCCGGACGAGGTCCTGCTGCGCCTCGACATGCCGGCGGCGGCCCTACGGCGGCGCACGGCCTTCCGCCGGATCTCGCTCAGCCCGAACGGCCGCTCCGGCGCCCTGCTGATCGGGACGCGGGACGCCGACGGCACGTTCGCCCTCACCGTCACGGCCGCCACCCGCCGCCCGGTGCGCCTCGCCTTCCCGAGATCGCCGGGCGCGGACGACCTCGCCGACGCCATCGCCGCGGGAATCGACGACGCGCTCTGGTACGACGACGTGCACGGCGCGCCGGACTGGCGGCGCCACGTCACCGGCCTGCTCGCCGAGGAGATCCGAGCCGAACTCGGGGACGCCGCATGAGGATCGTCGTCAACGGCCACGCCGAGGAGGTCGCCCCGCGCCCCGGCCAGTGCCTGCGCACCCTGCTGCGCGAGCGCGGCTGGTTCGGCGTCAAGAAGGGGTGCGACGCCGGCGATTGCGGCGCCTGCACGGTCCACCTCGACGGCGAGCCGATCCACAGCTGCCTCCTGCCGGCGTTCCGGGCCGGAGGGCGCGAGGTCACCACCATCGAGGGCCTGTCCGGCCCGTGCCGGCCGGGGCAAGGGGCATTGGATCGGGCGCCCGATGCCCAGCACCCGATGCAGGCGGCCTTCGTCGCGGCGCAGGGCTTCCAGTGCGGGTTCTGCACGCCGGGCATGATCATGACGGCGGCGGCCCTCGACCAGGGCCAGAAGCGCGACCTCGGCACGGCGCTGAAGGGCAACCTCTGCCGCTGCACCGGCTACCGCGCCATCCGCGACGCCATCGCCGGCATCGCCTCCGCCGAGGCGGCGAGCTTGCGCGACCCGATCGGCCGCAGCGTGCCCGCGCCCGCAGCGCCTGACGTGGTCTCGGGGCGCGCCGCCTACACCTTCGACCTGTCGATGCCGGGCCTGCTGCACATGAAGGTGCTGCGCTCCGAGCACCCGCACGCGCGGATCGTCGCGATCGACCGCGCGGCTGCCCTGGCGCTGCCCGGGATCGTCGCGATCTTCACCCATGCGGACGTGCCGGAGGCGCGCTTCTCCACCGGCCGCCACGAGAACCCGGCCGACGACGCGCCCGACACCCGCGTGCTCGACGACGTGGTGCGCTTCGTCGGCCAGCGCGTCGCCGCGGTGGTCGCCGAGACCGAAGCCGCGGCCGAGGCCGGCGTGCGGGCGCTCAAGGTCGACTATGCGCCGTTGCCGGCGGTGTTCGATCCGGATGAGGCGATGCGGCCCGACGCGCCGCGCGTCCACGCCGCCGTCCCGGCGGGCGCGGACGCGCCGCCGCTAGAAGCCCGCGCGAACCTCGCGGCCGAGGCGCACGGCCTCGTCGGCGACGTCGAGGCGGGGTTCGCCGAGGCGGATCACGTCTACGAGGGCACCTACCGCTCGCAGCGCGTGCAGCACGCCCACCTCGAGACCCACGGCGCGATCGGCTGGCGCGATCCCGACGGCCGCCTCGTGATCCGCTCCTCCACGCAGGTGCCGTTCCTGACCCGCGACGCGCTCTGCGCCCTGTTCGGGCTCGACCGGTCGCAGGTGCGGGTGATGGCGGGCCGCGTCGGCGGCGGCTTCGGCGGTAAGCAGGAGATGCTCACCGAGGACCTGGTCGCGCTGGCGGTGCTCCGCACCGGGCGCCCGGTGAAGTGGGAGTTCACCCGCCGGGAGCAGTTCGTCGCCACCACCACCCGCCACCCGATGCGCGTCCGGGTGAAGCTCGGCGCGAAGGCCGACGGCACGCTGACCGCGATCCAGCTCGACGTGGTCTCGAACACCGGCGCCTACGGCAACCATGCCGGCGGCGTGCTCCACCACGGCACCAACGAGGTGATCGGCGCCTACCGCTGCCCGAACAAGCGCGTCGACGGCTACGCCGTCTACACCCACACCCTGCCGGCCGGGGCCTTCCGCGGCTACGGCCTCAGCCAGACGATCTTCGCCGTCGAATCGGCGCTGGACGAGCTCGCCCGCGACCTCGGCCTCGACCCCTACGCGATGCGCCGCCGCAACGCGGTGCGGCCCGGCGACCCGATGGTCTCGACGAGCCTCGAACCGCACGACGTCGAATACGGCAGCTACGGCCTCGACCAGTGCCTCGACCTCGCCGAGCGGGCGATGGCGGCGCCTTCCAGCGACCCGGCCCCGGAGGGCTGGCGCGTCGGCGAGGGCATGGCGATGGCGATGATCGACACGATCCCGCCGCGCGGGCATTTTTCGGACGCGCGGATCGGGCTGCGCGGGGACGCAAGCGATCGCGGGTCCCCTCTCCCAGGGGGAGAGGGACGGGATGAGGGGCGTGACCTCTCCGGCATGGTCTCATCCCTCACCCCAACCCTCTCCCGCACGGGAGAGGGGGTCCGTCGCGTTGATGGCGCCCCTTCCGGCGGCACCATCTACGACCTCTCCGTCGGCACGGCCGAATTCGGCAACGGCACCACCACCGTGCATGCGCAGATCGCGTCTGCGGCGCTCGGCACCACGCCGGACCGCATCCGCATCCGCGCCTCCGACACCGACGCAGTCGGCCACGATACGGGCGCCTACGGCAGCACCGGCATCGTCGTGGCGGGGCGCGCGACGCTGAACGCCGCGGAGGCGCTGGCCCGCGCGATCCTGACCCGGGCCGCGGCGAAGGCGGGCGTCGCGCCCGCCGACTGCCGCCTCGAGGCCGACCATGTTGTCGTCCCGGGCGGTCGCGTCGCGTTGGCCGACCTGATCGCGGAAGGTCCGCTCGAAGCGGAGGGGCGGGCCGACGGCTCGCCGCGCTCGGTCGCCTTCAACGTCCAGGCGTTCCGGGTCGCGGTGCATCCGGGCACCGGCGAGGTCCGCATCCTGCGCAGCGTCCACGCGGCCGACGCGGGGCGGGTGATCAACCCGATGCAGTGCCGCGGGCAGGTCGAGGGCGGCGTCGCGCAGGCGCTCGGCGCGGCGCTCTACGAGGACTTGCGCCTCGACGCGGAAGGCCGCGTGACCACGCAGACCTTCCGCAACTACCACATCCCCGCCTGCGCCGACGTGCCGGCGACGGAGGTGCTGTTCGCTGACACCCACGACAGCGTCGGCCCGCTCGGCGCGAAATCGATGAGCGAGAGCCCGTTCAACCCGGTCGCCCCGGCGCTCGCCAACGCGATCCGCGACGCCACCGGCGCGCGGCTGACCGCGACCCCGTTCGCACCGGACCGGATCTTTCGGAGCGTCGGCACGCGTTGAGCCTCAGCCCGGTGCGAGGCTCCGGTCGAGGACGCGGCCTTGGCCCGGCTCGGACAGCACCCGGCCATCCTCGGCGATCACCCGCCCGCGGGCGATGGTCATCACCGGCCAGCCGGTCACCTGGAACCCTTCCCAGGGCGTGTAGTCGGCGCCGTGATGGAGGGCGGCTTGGCGGATCGTCTCGCGGCGGTTCGGGTCCCACAGGGTCAGGTCGGCGTCGAAGCCGGGGCCGATCGAGCCTTTGCGCGGATATAGGCCGTAGAGCTTGGCGTGGTTCGTGGCGGTGAGCGCGGCGAACTGGTTCAGCGTGATCCGCCCCGTCGACACGCCCTCCGAGAACAGAACCGGCAACCGGGTCTCGATGCCGGGGATGCCGTTCGGGATCCAGCGGAAGGAGGTTTTTCCGCGCGGGTTCAACTTGCCGGCGGGGTCGTCGTAGCGGAACGGGCAGTGGTCGGAGGAGACCACGTCGAACACCCCGCGCTGCAGGCCGGACCAGATCGCCGCCTGGCTCGCGGCGTCCCGCGGGGGCGGCGAGCAGACGTACTTCGCGCCCGACATCGGGTCGTCGCCGATCCCCTTCATGTCGTCGGCCGTGAGCGTCAGGTATTGCGGGCAGGTCTCGGCGTGGATCTTGAGGCCGCGCCCCTGCGCCCACGCGATCTGCTCCATCGCCTGCTCGCCCGAGACGTGGACGATGACGATGTCGAGGTCGACGAGCTCGGCGTGGCTGATCGCCCGGTGCGCCGCCTCGCGCTCGACCAGTTGCGGCCGCGACAGTGCATGACCGAACGGCCGGGTCTCGCCGGCCTTCTCCAGGCGTTCGCTGAGGTAGCGGATCGCGTCGTAGCCCTCGGCGTGGACCATCACGCGGGCGCCCTCGCGCCGGGCCACGTCGAACACGTCGAGGATCTGGCGGTCGTTCAGGACGAGGTCGTCGTAAGTCATGAACACCTTGAACGAGGTGTAGCCGGCGGCGATCAGCGCCGGCAGCTCCTGGCCGAGCACCGCCTCGGTCGGGTCCGAGACGATCAGGTGGATCGCCACGTCGACGTGGCACTGCCCCTCCGCCAGCGCGCGATAGGCCTCGGCCGCCTTGCGCAGGGACCCGCCCCGCGGCTGCAACGCGAACGGCATCACGCAGGTGTTGCCGCCGGCCGCCGCCGCGCGGGTCGCCGAGGCGAAGTCGTCGGCCATGACGATGCCGGGGCCGGAGGGCTGCGCGATGTGGACGTGGCTGTCGATGCCGCCCGGCAGCACCAAGAGGCCGGACGCGTCGACAGTGCGGGCGGCATCCGCCACCCGCTCGGCGACAGTGACGATGCGGCCGTCGCGGATGCCGATCTCGGCGCGGAGCGTGTCGGCGGCGGTGACGACGGTGCCGCCGCGGATCGCGAGGTCGAATTCGGGCATTGTCCTGCGTAACCTCGTCCGTGGACCCTGGTGAGGCGGGCCGGTCCGCAAGGCCCTGGCACGATGCGTGCCCCGGTAGCCCGCATCCGCCGAAGACCGATCCGGGAGCCCCGATGTCCCAAAGCCCACTGAACCGCTTCTCCGTCGCGCCGCTCGCGACGATGACGCGCCGCCTGGCCGACGTGGCGTCGGGCCGGGCCGAGCCCGATCTGGTGATCGCAGGCGCGCGGGTACTCTCGACCTATTCCGACCGCATCCTGCCCGAGCGCGAGATCTGGGTCGCGGGCGGCCGCATCGCCGCGGTGAAGCCCGCCGGCAGCCATCGCGGCGGCGCAGCGCGGTTCGATGCGGGCGGCGGCCTGATCGCGCCGGGCCTCGTCGACCCGCACCTGCACATCGAGAGCAGCATGGTCACCGCCTGCGCCTACGCGGAAGCCGCGTTGCTCAACGGCACGACGACGATCGTCTGCGACAGCCACGAGATCGGCAACGTGCTCGATGCCGACGGCGTCGCCTGGATGCTGGAGGATGCCCGCGAGGCCCCGCTCAACATCTACCTCACGGTGCCGAGCACGGTGCCGGCGACGCGGCCGGAGCTGGAGACCGCGGGCGGCGACCTCACCGCCGAGAAGATCGCCGCCCTGTTCGACGCCTGGCCCGAGGCCGTGGGCTTGGGCGAGAAGATGGACTTCGTCGCGGTCGCGGAGGGCGACCCGCGCGCGCACGCGATCATCGCGGCATCGCTCTCGCGCGGGCGCCCGGTCTCGGGCCACATCTACGGCCGGGACTTCGTCGCGGCCTACGCCGCGTCCGGCGTCACCGACACCCACGAGGCGATCGACCGCGACATCGCCGACGACCTGCTCGACGCCGGCGTCTGGATTTTCCTGCGCGGCGGGCCGCCCACCACCCCGTGGCACTCGCTGCCGAAGGCGATCGGTACGGTCATCGACTACGGTGCCGCAGGCAAGCGGGTCTGCTGCTGCACCGACGACCGCGACGCGGAAGACCTCCTCGCCTACGGGCTCGACTGGGTGGTGCGGGAGGCGGTGCGGATGGGCATCCCGAAGCCCGCGGCCTGGTCGATGGGCTCGCTGCACCCCGCGACCCGCTACGGCCTCGACGGCGAGATCGGAGGCCTCGGCGGCGGCCGCCGGGCCGACCTCGTTCTGCTGGACGACGACCTCGTGCCGCAATCGACCTGGTACGGCGGCGAGCTGGTGGTCGAGAACCGCACGGTGACACCCCGCCTCGACGCGGCCCTGTCGCGTCCCTACCGCTACCCGGCCCGGGCCTACGCCACCGTCCATCTGCCCGACCCGGTGCCGGCGCTGGTCCCGGCGCTGCCGGCGGCGCCCTGCACGGTCAACGCGATCCGCACGACGCTGCCGGGCATCGAGCTCATGCACGAGCGCGTGGCCCTGAACCCCGCTGGGGACTGGGCGGCGACGCTCGCGGGACACGACCTGTGCCACGTCGCCGTGGTGGAGCGGCACGGATTCGGCGGCCACACGGCACGGGCTGCTGCGGGCCTTCGGGATGAAGCGGGGCGCGGTGGCGAGCAGCGTCGGCCACGATTCGCACAACCTGATCGTCGCCGGGCTGAACGAGGCCGACATGCGCGTCGCGGTCGAGGCCGTCGCGGCGCATCAGGGCGGGGTCTGCGTCGTCGAGGACGGCGCGGTCGTCGCGATGGTGCCGCTGCCGGTGGCCGGCCTACTCTCGGACAAGCGGGTCGGCGCCGTCGCCGAGGAGGTCCGCGCCCTCAAGGTCGCCTGGGAGCGGGCCGGCTGCACCATCCCCTATATGGGCTTCAACCTGATCCCACTCTCGGTGATCCCTCAGATCCGCATCACCGACAAGGGCTTGGTGCTGGTGCCGGAGATGCGTCAGGTGCCGCTGTTCGAGCCGGCCTGAGAGGGCGTCGAGCCCACGCCCTTCGCCGGCACGCCGTTTTCCCGGAAGCCTGGAGCGTCAGCGGAAGGCGATCCGGGAACCAGCAGAAGGAAGGGCCGCACCAGCGGCTCGATACGAACGGCGCAAGGCTTACGAACGGCGCAAGGGTTTCCGACGCTTCGCGACGCTTTTCCGCTGGGTCCCGGATCGGGTTCCGCTGACGCTTCACCCGTCCGGGAAAACGGGTGCGGCCGTCATCGAAGATCGGACATCGCGGTGACCCGCACTCGACCCAGGAAGGCGAGCAGCGTCCGGTTGAACGCCTCGGCCCGCGTGACGCTGTGGGCGTGGCCGCCCTCCGGCACTAGGTCGAGGCGGGCGTTGGCGAGGCCGGCGGCGAGGCGTTCGGAGGCCGTATAGGGCACCAGCACGTCGTCGCGGGCCGCCATCACCAGGGTCTCGTGGGGGATCGCGCCGAGCCGGCCTTCGAGCGTGAAGCGCTCCAGCGCGGCGATCCGCGCGAGCACCGTCTCGGGGCCGGGGAAATGCGCCAGCGCATGCGCCTCGTCCGACGCGACCCGCGTGGCGTTCTCGGAGAGCCACGGGGCCGGATAGAGGAAGATCGCCTGCGCCCGGACGAAGGCCTCCGGGCCGGCCTGGTTCAGGAGCGCCTTGCGGGCGGAAAAGCACCGCAGCGTCGCGGAATCGATCGCGTCCCAGCCGTTGACGACGACGATGCGCCCGACGCGGGTGGGGTGGGTCAGCGCCAGCTGCAGGGCGATCAGCCCGCCGAGCGCGTGCCCGACCACGTCCGCGGTCTCGGTGCCGGTGGCGTCGAGGACGGCCAGCGCGTCCTCGGCCATCGCCGCGATGTCGTGGCCGGGCTCGAGCGCGCCCTTCGAGCGGCCAGTGCCGCGGTGGTCGTAGGTCAGGACCCGGAAGTGCGGGACCAAAGCGGGCATCTGCGGCGCGAAGTAGCCCGCCATCCCGCCGAGCCCCGGGGAGAGCAGGACGGTGCGCGCGCCGGAGCCCGCGACGTCGTGGTGGACCGGCATCAGACCGAGGTGTCGACGGCGAGCGCGCCGACCGGGTGGCCGACATGCGCCACCGAGGCGATCTCCACCAGGGCGTCCGGCTTCACCAGCCCGCACTGGATGCAGTAGCGCGCCGGCTTCTGGGCGGGGAAGTACTCGGCGTAGACCGCGTTGATCGCGGCGTAGTCGGCCCAGTCCTTGAGGAAGACGTGGTTGAAGGTCACGTCGTCCATGGTGCCGCCGGCGGCCGTCACGACGCCCTTGATCGTCTCCAGCACGTGGCGCGTCTGGGCGGCGGCGTCGCCCACGTGGACGACGTTGGCGTCGGCGTCGAGCGGCAGGGTGCCGGAGACGTAGAGCACGCCGTCCGCAAGCGTTCCGGGGACGTAGGGCGCCAGCGGCTTGCCGGTGCCGGGCGGGATCACGACGGTCTTGGGCATTTCTTTGGGACTCTGTGTTCGGGTCTATTCGGCGGCAATGGCGTCCCTGGCCGCCAGGGCGGTCTCGAAGGCGGCCACGTCCGAGACCCAGCCGAAGAAGGTCTCGATGTTGAGGAGCGCGCCCTCCTGCAGGCTCGGCGGGCCGGCCTGGTGGGTGGCGTCGGCGAGCACGATGCCGAAATATTCGAGGAAGAACCCGTCGCGCAGGGTCGATTCCACGCAGACGTTGGTGGCGATGCCGGTGAAGACCAGCGTGCGGATGCCCCGCGCCCGCAGGGTGCTGTCGAGCGCGGTGTTGTAGAAGCCGCTGTAGCGGGGCTTGCCCATGACGATGTCGCCGGGCTGCGGCTCGAGCGCGTCGACCAGATCGTAATCCCAGGTGCCGCGGGTGAGCAGCCGGCTGTTCAGCCCCGGCTGCCGCCGCATCGTCTTCAGCGCGTTCGACTTGTGCCAGTTCGGCGAGCCCGGCCCCCCGGCCTCGACGTAGTCCGCGTCCCATCCGTTCTGGAACCACAGCACGACGATGCCGGCCGCCCGCGCGGCGGCGACCGCGGCGGCGATGCGGCCGATCACCGGACCGGTCTGCGAGACGTCGAAGCCGGCCAGATCCAGGTAGCCGCCCTTGGTCGCGTAGGCGTTCTGCATGTCCACGACGATGAGCGCGGTCGCCTCGGGCGCGAAGGCGATCGGCTCGGGGCGCGCCGGCAGCGTCACGCCGCCGAAGCGGCCAGCCGGGTCGCGGTATCCGGCGGGCGCCTCCATCACGCGACCTCGGACAGGGGCGCCGCCGAAGCGACGTGCCGGCGGGTCCGCATCAGCGGCTGGATCTTCTGCCCGAAATCGTCGAGCCCTTTCAGGAAGTCGTCGAACACCAGCAGCACCCCGCCGGTGCCGGGCACGGTCATCACGTCGTCGAGCATCCGCGCCACGCTCTCGAACGAGCCGACGAGGGTGCCCATGTTGATGTTCACCGCCGAGGTCGGGTCGGCCATCTGGCGCACGTTGGTGTCGGCGCCCGACTTGGTGTCGGCCGCGCCCTGCACGCCGAGCCAGGCGATGGCCTCCTGGTCCGCCCCCGCCTTGTAGTGCTCCCACTTGGCGTGGGCGGCGCCGTCGGTCTCGTCCGAGATCACCATGAACAGCACGTAGGAGGACACGTCGCGACCGGTCTTCGCCTTGGCGGCCTCGAGGCGCGCGACGGTCGGCGCGAAGGCGGTGGGGGTGTTCACACCCTTGCCGAAGCAGAAATTGTAGTCGGCGTAGGTGGCGGTGAAGGCCATGCCGGCCTCGCTCTGGCCGGCGCAGATCAGCTTCATCGGCGCCTGCGGTCGCGGGCTCAGGCGGCAATCGTCCATCTGGAAGTACGTGCCCTTGAGGTCGCTGCGCCCTGTCTCCCAGAGCTCGCGCAGGATTTGCGCGTATTCGGAGAGGTACCGGTACCGGTCGGCGAAGAACGCGTCGCCGGGCCAGAGGCCCATCTGCGAATATTCCGGCTTCTGCCAGCCGGTGATCAGGTTGAGCCCGAAGCGCCCGCCGGAGATCGAGTCGATGGTGGCGGCCATCCGCGCGGTGATCGCGGGCGGGAAGCACAGGGCCGGCGCCGTGGCGTAGAGCTTGATCTTGGAGGTGACGGCGGCGAGCCCGGCCATCAGCGTGAACGATTCGAGGTTGTGGTCCCAGAACTCGGTCTTGCCGCCGAAGCCGCGCAGCTTGATCATCGACAGGGCGAAGTCGAGCCCGTAGCCCTCGGCCTTCAGCGTGACCGCCTTGTTGAGGGCGAAGCTCGGCTTGTATTGCGGCGCGTTCTCCGAGATCAGCCAGCCGTTGTTGCCGATCGGGATGAAGACCCCGACGTTCATCGCCGCGGCGGGTTCGTTCATCGGCCACCTCTCCGAACGCGAGCCGCGCCGCCCGCGGCGGGCCGGAAGACGGGAACGGTAGCGGCTCGAATCGGCCCGTCAAACCGCCGACGGGCCTTTGCACAAAATCTCCGCGGGTTGCCCAGGCGATGCGCGCGATCCGCCCAGCCGGGAAGCGAAATCGCAGCGGATCGGGCCGGCGAAACGCGGTCTTCGATCTGGTAGACCGGGCTCCGGATCTCTTCCGCGAGGGACGACGCGATGCGCGAGACGCTTGCCCCGAACGCCGGCCCGCCGCGCGAGGCCGCCGGCTCCCGCGCCGCCTACTCGCGCCACGTGCCGATCACCACGCGCTGGGCCGACAACGACGTCTACGGGCACGTCAACAACGTGGTCTACTACGCCTTCTTCGACACGGCGGTGAACGGCCTGCTGGTCGAGGCCGGCGCCCTCGACATCGCACGATCCCCGGTGATCGGCCTCGTGGTCGAGACCGGCTGCCGCTACCACGCGCCGCTCGCCTTCCCCGATCGCGTCACCGCAGGGGTGCGCGCGGCGCGGATCGGAAGGTCGAGCGTGCGCTACGAGATCGGCCTGTTCCGCGGCGACGCGGATGCGGCGTCGGCGGAAGGCTTCTTCGTCCACGTCTACGTCGACCGCGCCACCCGCCGTCCGGTGCCGCTGCCGGAGCCGTTGCGCAGCGTCCTCGAAGGCTGGACGCGGCCCGCTTCGCCGTGACACCTCCGCCGTGACACCTCCGCCCCCCCTTGCTATGGCGCGGGGATGAGGCGCCGCCGGCCCGTCCGGCCGTCGGCGCGAGCGGGTTGACCACGATCATGAACATCTTCGCCCTGTTCGAGGCGCGCGTGCGCGAGGCCGTCGAGGCGCTGGTCCGCGGCGGGGCGCTTCCCGAGGGCCTCGACCTTGCCCGGGTCGTGGTCGAGCCGCCGCGCGACGCGAGCCACGGCGACCTCGCCACGAACGCCGCCCTGGTGCTCGCCAAGGAGGCCAAGACCAACCCGAAGGCGCTCGGCGAGGCGCTGGCCGCCGAGCTGCGCCAGGACCCGCGCGTGGTCGAGGCCGCGGTCGCCGGCCCCGGCTTCATCAACCTGCGGCTGGCGCCGGGCGTCTTCCACGACGTGCTGCGCGGCGTGCTGGCCGATCCCGCCGGCTACGGGCGCGGGCACATGGCCGGCGGGCCGGTCAACATCGAGTACGTCTCGGCCAACCCCACCGGCCCGATGCATGTCGGGCACGGGCGCGGGGCGGTGTTCGGCGACGCGCTGGCGAACCTCCTGGTCGCCGCCGGCCGGCAGGTGACGCGCGAGTACTACATCAACGACGCGGGCGCGCAGGTCGACGTGCTCGCCCGCTCCGCCTACCTGCGCTACCGCGAGGCGCTGGGCGAAACGGTCGGCGCGATCCCCGAGGGTCTCTATCCCGGCGACTACCTCGTGCCGGTCGGGCAGGCGCTGGCCGAGACCCACGGCCGCGCGCTGCTCGAAAAGCCGGACTCCGAGTGGCTGCCGGTGGTGCGCGAGACCGCCATCGCCAAGATGATGGAGATGATCCGCGGGGATCTGGCCGCGATCGGCATCCACCACGACGTGTTCTTCTCCGAGCGCACCCTGCAGGCGGAGGGCGGCGGCGCCGTCGCAACGCTGCTCGCGGAGCTGCGCGAGAAGGGGCTCGTCTACGAGGGCCGCCTGCCGCCGCCCAAGGGCCAGGTGCCGGAGGATTGGGAAGACCGCGAGCAGACCCTGTTCCGCACGAGGGACTTCGGCGACGACACCGACCGGCCGCTGCTGAAGTCGGACGGCTCCTACACCTACTTCGCCTCCGACATCGCCTACCACCAGGCCAAGTACCTCGCCGGCGCCACCGAGCTGATCGACGTGCTCGGCGCCGACCACGGCGGCTACGTCAAGCGCATGCAGGCGGCGGTGAAGGCCGTCACCGACGGCAAGGCGAGCCTCGACGTGAAGCTGTGCCAGCTGGTGCGGCTGTTGCGCGCGGGCGAGCCGGTGAAGATGAGCAAACGCTCGGGCGAGTTCGTGACGCTCCGCGAGGTCATCGACGAGGTCGGCCGCGACGCGATCCGCTTCATGATGCTCTACCGCAAGAACGACGCGACCCTCGACTTCGACCTCGCCAAGGTGGTCGAGCAGTCCAAGGACAACCCGGTCTTCTACGTCCAGTACGCCCACGCCCGCATCCGCTCGGTGCAGCGGCAGGCGCGCGAGGCGTTTCCCGACTTCGACCCCGCGGACGCTGCCGGGCTCGCGGACGCGGATTTCGCGCTCCTGTCGGATGCGGGCGAGGCCGAGATGCTGCGGCTGATCGCGCAGTACCCGCGGGTGCTGGAGGCGGCCGCCGCAGCGCACGAGCCGCACCGGATCGCCTTCCATCTCTACGAGATGGCGAGTAGCCTTCATAGTTTCTGGAACAAGGGCAAAGACTTGCCGCAATTACGGTTTGTTAATCCAACCGACCGAAAGTCAACTCGGGCGAGGCTAGCGCTGATCGAGGCGCTGCGAGGCGTCTTGGCATCCGGTCTCGCCGTCCTCGGCGTGAGCGCTCCGGACGCGATGCGGTGAGTGCGCCCCCGTAAAAGTCGGCGTAGGATGAGGATGCTGCCATGACGAACGCTTCGCGCGCGCCTGTCGACTTCGACGCCTTCGCGCGCGATCTGCAGCAGCCCTCGCCGGCCCCGCGTGGGGCCGAGCCGGCCGCGCAGAAGCCCGACCCGCTGGCGGAACTCGCCCGCATCGTCGGGCAGGACGACCCCTTCCGCGCGCTGCTCGCCGCCCGCGACGACCGGCGCGAGCCGGCGGCGCAGACGCAGGGCGCCGCCCAACGCGGCCGCCAGGAGCCGAGCTTCGCGCCCGCGGCCGCCGCCTACGCCGAGCCGCAGCGCAACGCCCCGGCCGACGCCTTCGACCAGTACCTCGCCTCCGTCGATCACGGGTCCGAGCAGCAGGCGCGCTACGCCGAAGCCGAGGCCTACCAGAACGAGGCGGGAGACGCCGAGGCCTACGACCAGCGCAGCCTCAAGCGGGTGAAGCCGCGCAACCGCCTGGTCAAGGTCGGCGCGGGCGTCGCCGTCGTCCTCGTCGCCGTCACCGGCGCGGTGACCTACAAGACCCTGCGGCACGGCGGCGGCGGCGGCGGCGTCCCGGTGGTCCAGGCCGACACCTCGCCGGTGAAGGTCGCGCCGAAGGTCGCCGACGGCGTCGAGATCCCGGACCAGAATCGCCAGATCTACGAGCCCAAGGCCAAGGACAGCCAGATCCGCATCGTCAACCGCGAGGAGCAGCCCCTCGACGTGGCCCAGGCCGCCCGCGCGGCGCAGGGCCAGGAGCGCTCTGGCCAGGATCGCGGCGAGACCGCCAACGTCACCCCGGGCTCGGCCTCGTTCGACGCGTTCGGCCAGCCCCGCAAGGTCCGCACCGTCGTGGTGCGGCCGGATACGCCGCCCCCGGCGGCCCAGCTCGAGGCGCAAGCCGAGGCGGCACCGATCTCGCCGGTCCCGACCATGACGCTGCCGGGCGACGACGCGCCGGCCGCCCGCGCCAAGCCCGGCCGGATGGCGGCGGGGGCGACGCCACAGATGCCGACCCAGACAGTGACCCAGCAGCCGCCGCCCGCCGCCGTGCAGGCGCCGGCCGCCGAGCGCACGCCCGCTGCGGTCGTGCCGCAGCCGGCCAAACCGAAGGCGCCCCAGCGCGTCGCCGCCGTCGCACCGGAGGCCTCCGCCCCCGTCGAGGCTCCGGCGACGACCGCGACCGTCAGCACCGCCGCCGTCGGCGGGTTCTCGGTCCAGCTCGGCGTGCGCACCAGCGCCAAGGATGCGCAGGCCGCGTTCCGCGAGATGCAGGGCAAGTACGGCCAGCTCGCCGGCAAGCCGGAGCTGATCCGCCAGGCCGAGGTCAACGGCAAGACGATCTTCCGCGTCCGCGTCGGGCCGCTCGCCAAGGCCGAGGCCACCAGCCTCTGCACCGAGCTCCAAGGCGCCGGCGGCCAATGCTTCGTCGCCAAGAACTGATGCGATCTGAACCGCAACTTGGGCCGCCGACCCGTCGGCGGTCCGCCTGAGTCGCCGCCGCAACACTTCTCCGCCGTCCGGCCCCGCCGCCGGCCGAGGCCACGGTTCGGGCTTGCGGCGCGGGGCGGTCCCGTCGGACGCTTCCCGGCGGATTCGCCCGCTCACGGGTCCTGACAACTTCACCCCCCCTTCCGGGAAGACCGTCGCCGATGACCTCCCGTGCCCTCATCCTCGGCTGCGCCGGCAAGACCCTGTCGGCGGAGGAGACCGCGTTCTTCCGGGACGTGCGCCCCTGGGGCTTCATCCTGTTCAAGCGCAACATCGGCACGCCGGACGAGGTCCGCGCGCTGACCGCGTCGCTGCGGGCGACGATCGGCCGGGACGACGCGCCGATCCTGATCGACCAGGAGGGCGGCCGGGTGCAGCGCATGGGGCCGCCGCACTGGCCGGCCTATCCGGCGGGCGGACGCTTCCGCCGGCTCGACGGGGCGGCGACCGCGATGGCGCGGCTCGGCGCGCGCCTGATGGCGCACGACCTTTCCGAGGTCGGCATCAACGTCGACTGCGCGCCCGTCCTCGACGTGCCGGAGCCCGGCGCCCACGACATCATCGGCGACCGGGCCTACGCCACGACGCCGAGCCAAGTGGCCGAGATCGGCCGGGCGGTGGCCGAGGGCCTGATGGCCGGCGGGGTGCTCCCGGTGATGAAGCACATCCCCGGGCACGGCCGCGCCGCCTGCGACAGCCATCACGGCCTTCCGGTCGTCGAGGCCAGCCTCGAATCCCTGGCCGCCCAGGACTTCGGGCCCTTCCGCGCGCTCGCCGACCTGCCGATGGCGATGAGCGCCCACGTGGTGTTCACGCAGATCGACCCCGACCGGCCCGCCACCCAGTCGCGGACCGTGATCGCCGACGTGATCCGCGGCATGATCGGCTTCGACGGCCTGCTGATGACCGACGACCTCTCGATGCACGCGTTGACCGGTCCGTTCAGGGCGCGGGCGGAGGCGGCCTTCGAAGCCGGCATCGACGTGGCGCTCCATTGCAACGGCGACGCGGACGAGATGCGCGCCGTCGCCGAGGGGACGCCGGCGCTGGAAGGCGACGCCCTTCGCCGCGCCGAGGCCGCGCTCGCCCGGCTCGACCACGGCCGCGACGGCTTCGACCTCCAGCTCGCCCGCGCGCAATTCGCCGCGGCTCTGGCGCAGGCCGCCTGACCGTTGCCGGCCGCGCATGGGTTCGCCCCTCCCGCGCGGGATTGACCGCTTGTGTTAACCCGGCGCGGTCCCTAGGTTCCGGCTGAAATTCCACCGCGGACATGGGCCGTCGCGGACACGTCTCGTAACGATGCGTGGCTCGTGGCGCAGGAGGTTGCCATGGGCAGCATGAGTATCTGGCACTGGGTCGTCGTCGCCGTCATCGTCATGCTGCTGTTCGGCCGCGGCAAGGTGTCGGACCTGATGGGCGACGTCGCCAAGGGCATCAAGGCCTTCAAGAAGGGCATGGCCGAGGACGAGACGCCGACGCAGGCCGCGGCGCCGCCGGTGGCCCCGTCCGAGCCCGTCCGCACCATCCCGCATGCGGCCGAGACCAGCCCCGGCACCGCGATCCCCGCGAGCCACCTGCCGCAAGGCGAGCGCAAGCCCGTCTGAGGAGGCCCGCACCCGAGAGGGTGCACGGCTCATTTCCCGAGTCCCGTCGGCGCCGTGGCGACGGGTCCGAGGCTGCAGGACCGTCGACGACATGCTGGACATGAGCTGGGGGGAGGTGATGCTGATCGGCGGCGTCGCCCTCATCGTCATCGGGCCGAAGGACCTGCCGAAGGCCCTGCGCACCGTGGGCCAGGTGACGCGGAAGGTCCGCCGCATGGCGGGCGAGTTCCAGATGCAGTTCAACGAGGCGATCCGCGAGGCGGAGCTCGACGACGTCCGCAAGGAGGTCGACGGCATCCGCGACACGGTGCGCAACGCGAGTGGCGGCTTCAACCCGGTCCAGACCATCCGCGACGAGCTGAAGGGCGCCGTCGAGGCACGTGCGCCGAAGCCGAGCGCCGCGACCTTGGCCGACGCGACGGCGCAGTTGAAGGCGGCCGAAAGTGAGACGCCGGCCTCCGGGGGCGGCGCCTACGACGTGCCGAAGGCGCTCGATCAACCTGTCGCGCAGACTACCGCCCAGCACGCGACCGAGATCGCGGCCGCTCCCGCGGCGCCCCCGGTTCCCGGGTCCGTCGACGACCCCTACGGCCCGACCCCCGATCCGGCGCCGGCGCCGCACGGGCCGCCCCCCTCCGCACCGGCCGCGGGCCATTAAGCGATGATCGACCAGACGGACGAGGCCGAGATCGAGGCGTCGCGGGCGCCGCTCCTCGACCACCTGATCGAATTGCGCGCGCGGCTGATCAAGTCGCTGATCGCCTTCGTGGTGATGTTCTTCGGGTGCTTCTTCTTCTCGCGCGAGATCTACAACATCCTCGTCCACCCCTACGTCTCGATCGTCGGGGTCGAGAACGCAAAGCTCATCGCGACCCACTTCCTCGAGCAAGTCTTCACCAACATCAAGCTCAGCGTCTTCGGCGCGGCATTCCTCGCTTTCCCGGTGATCGCGACGCAGATCTACGCCTTCGTTGCGCCGGGCCTGTACCGGAACGAGCGCAAGGCCTTCATGCCCTACCTCGTCGCCACGCCGGTGTTCTTCATCCTGGGCGCGCTGGTGGTGTTCTTCCTGGCGATGCCGCTGCTGATCAAGTTCTCGGTGTCGCTGCAGCAGGTCGGCGTCGCGGGCGAGCCGACGATCGCGCTGCTGCCGAAGGTCGACGAGTACCTCTCGCTGATCATGACGTTGATCTTCGCCTTCGGCATCGCCTTCCAGCTTCCGGTGATCCTGACCCTGCTCGGGCAGGTCGGCATCATCGACGCCAAGTTCCTGCGCGAGAAGCGGCGCTACGCGATCGTCCTGGTCTTCGTCGCCGCCGCCGTGCTGACGCCGCCGGACGTGATCTCGCAGCTCTCCCTCGCCCTGCCGATGCTGCTGCTCTACGAGGCCTCGGTGTTCTCGGTGTCGCGCATGGAAAAGCTGCGCGCCCGCCGCCGCATAGCCGAAGGGCTCGACCCGTAGAAACGGGACGATTGCAGATGGCGATTTGCTCTTCGGAAACTCACTGATAGCACCGCGTCATCCCGGGGAAGCGCAGCGGAGCCCGGAATCCAGAACCGCTGGTCGCGCAGGACTTTGCACCATCGGCGGATCTGGATTCCGGGCTCGCCTGCGGCGCCCCGGAATGACGGCGTGATTACACATGCCATCGCCCTGCTTCAGAGGCCAGGCCCCTTGGCGGCGCCGTAGATCCGGCCGGGGCGCCCGCCCGCCGAGCCCTGAACCACCACGACCCAGGCGTCGGCCTCGCCGACACGGGCGGCTGCGCGGGGCACCTCGAACCGCACCGCCTGGCCCGTCCAGGGGCCGAGGCGCTGCATCCCGCGCACGACGTTGACGTAGGTCGCGGTGCGGCCGCGGTTCTCGCCGCCGCCGATCGCGACCGGGCGGCTGCGCAGGACCGGCACCAGCCAGACGTCGCCCTTGAGCTCGGCCTTCGGCGCCGGCTCGGCCCCGATCTCGATCACGATGCGCTCGTCCCGCTCCTCGCCGCGGACCGGGACGGAGAGGCCGCCGCGGGCGCTCGACTCGCGCAGCAGCTTTTCCAGCGCCGGCCGATCGGAGCCGACGGTCGAGGCCGAGCCGTTGATGACGGCCTGCGGCGTGAACATCTGTCGCGCCCCGTGGACCCCGGAATAGCCGTGCTGGCGCTCGCCGAACGGGCGCTGGGCCAGGGTGTCCTTCCAGCCGAGGTAGTCCCAGTAGGTCACCGGCAGGGTGAGCGCGAGGATGCCGGGCTGGCGCGCGAGGTCGCCGATCACCGGGTCCGCCGAGCGGCAGGCGGCGCATCCCTGGCTGGTGAACAGCTCGACGACCGCCCGCAAGGGCTCGGCCGCCGCCGGACCGCACGACATGCCGAGGGTCAGCGCCGCGAGGAGGGCGCGGAGCCAGGCGGGCGCATGGGAACGGACGCGGGTCTCCGTCATCGCCTCAGGAGAGCGCACCGGACGCCGGCTGGGAAATCACGTTGGCTTGAGACCCGCCGCCCGACCGAACGCGCGGCTTCGGCAGCATGTTCGGGCGCCAGCGCCGATGCATCCACAGCCACTGGCCGGGATTTTCGCGCACCCAGCCCTCGACGATTGTGGTCATCGCCTGCATCGCGCCGGCGATCTCGATGGCCCCGTCCGCGTCGCGGGGCAGGTCGAGGGGCGGGGTCAGCTCGAGCCGGAAGCGGCCGTTCGGGAGCCGCACCACCCGCGAGCCGTGGACCGGGCAATCGTAATGGCGGGCGAGCTTGGCGAGCAGCGGGTTCGCGAGGCAGGGGCGCCCGAAGAACGACACCACGACGCCCCGGGTGAAGTGCTGGTCGATCAGCTGACCGAGATGGCCGCCGCGCTCGACCACGCCCTGCATCGCGAAGGCGCCGCCGGGGCCGGAGGCGGCCAAGCCCCCCATGGTCTTGCGCCGCACCTCCTGCACCAGCCGGGCGGCGGCCGGATTGTTCGGCGCGCGGAACACCGCCGTGGTCTCGAGATCGAACTTCGCCGCGCAGATCGCCGGCAGCTCCCAGTTCGCCAGATGCGCCGAGAACACCAGGCCCGGCTGGCCGTCGTCGCGCAACGCCAGGAAGTGCTCCAGGCCCTCGACCTGCATGCGCTGGGTCGCCGGGTCGGCGGGGTCGAAGTCGAACAGCGTGTCGAGGTGGGCGTATTCGGCGCCGGTGCGGCCGAGGTTGTCCCAGGCGGAGCGCGCGATGCCTCGGATCTCGGCCTCGGACGCGGCGGGGAAGGCGGCGCGCAGGTTCGCGAGCGCGGTCCGGTGAGAAGGCAGCCACGGCCCGATCGCGCGCAGCAGCGCGCCGCCGGCGTCGCCCGCCCGCTCGGGACCGAGGATGCGCGACAGCCAGAACACCGTGCGGATCAACGGCAGCATCGCGAAGCCTGCGAGCCGCGGCAGGTTGCGCTTCAGGGTCAGGGCGAGGCGCAGCAACGGGTCACTCTTGGGTGCGGGCCGTCCCGTCGAGGCGGGGAGGGCGGGAGGCGCCGCGGAACGAAACGCCAGCGGGAGATTTTGCGGGCTTAGATCATTTCGTCGCGAGAGGGGAGGGCGTCAGAAGCTCACCAGGATCTTGCCGAAGACCTTGCGCGATTCCAGCCGTTCGAGCCCCTGTGCGAAGTCCGCCAGAGGATAGACCGTGTCGACGACGGGCCGGATGCCGGCCGCCATCTTGTCCAGCGATTGCGCGATGTTGGCGAGCCGGCAGCCGAACGAGCCGGTGATGCGGTATTGCTGCTGGAACAGCTGCATCAAATTCATGGTGGTCGAGACGCCGGAGGTCGAGCCGCAGGTGACGAGGCGGCCGCCGCGCTTGAGGCAGAGCAGCGAGCCGTTCCAGGTGTCGGGTCCGACATGCTCGAACACCACGTCCACTCCCTTGCGCTTGGTCAGGCGGCGGACCTCCCCCTCGAAGCGTTCGGTGCGGTAGTTGACGACGTGGTCGGCGCCGAGCTCGGCGGCCTTGGCGCCCTTCTCGTCGTCGCCCACCGTCGTGTAGACGGTGCAGCCGATCGCCTTGGCCATGCGGATCGCCGCGGTGCCGATCCCCGAGCCGCCGGCATGGACCAGGATGCTCTCGCCCGGCTCCAGCTTGGCGTTGTCGAACAGCATGTGCTGAACCGTGCCGAAGGCGATGCCGGCGCAGGCCGCGTCGGTGAGGCTGACCGCGTCGGGCACCTTCACCACGAGCCGGGCCGGCATGGTGACGAACTCGCGGGCGAAGCCGTCGATGTGGAAGCCCATCACCCCGCCGACATCCTCGCAGAGGTTGTCGCGACCCTCTCGGCAGGCGCGGCATCGGCCGCAGGTCATGGCGCCGTAGAGCGCGACCTTGTCGCCGGCCTCGAGCCCCTCGACCCCCTCGCCGATCTCGGCGATTTCGCCCGCGGCCTCCGCGCCGACGGTCAGCGGCAGGCGCCGCTTGGCGAAGGCCATGCCGCGAAAGCCCCAGACGTCGATGAAGTTCAGGCCGACCGCGCGGACGCGGACCCGGACCTCGCCGGGGCCGGGGGGAAGGGGCGCCTCGACCTCGGTCAGGCGCAGGTCGCGGTCGCCGAAGAGTTGCAGGGCTTGCATCGGATGACTTTCACACGCTGGGCCGACCCCATCCGGATCTCGGCCGATCCCATTCACGCCCTCATCCTGAGGCGCCCGCGTCGGCGGGCCTCGAAGAAGCCCTCCGGAGAGCGAAACGATCCCCGGTTGCCTCCTTCGAGGCCTCCGCTTCGCTCCGGCACCTCAGGATGAGGGCGCGGGGTTGGGTTTAGCACGGCGTTTCGCGCCGGAGCATCAAGCCGGGTTTATTCCGGCGCGAGATAGCGTCGCCGCGCCCAGCCCACGGTCCGGCCGACCTTGACCCGGCACCACGTGGTGCGGCTCGGCGTGTCGTTGGTGCAGCCGGCGACCAGCGCGCGGGCGCGGATCTCGCCGACCACCTCGGCGGAGGGGTCTGGCTCGGCGCGGATGCTCAGCGTCTCGCCCCGCGGCAGGCCGTCGACGCGGTAGGGGACCGGATCGGCCCGCACGGCACCCGTGCTGAAGCTGAGCAGCAGGCCGGCGAGGGCGGCCGGGACGAGGCGGGACGCGCGCATGGTCAGCGGTGGACGCCCATCATCGCCGTCAGGCCGCCGTCGACCGGCAGGACCGCGCCGGTGACGTAGGCGGCGGGGCCGGCCAAGAGGAACGCCGCGAGCGCCGCCACCTCGGCCGGGTCGGCGAAGCGGCCGGCGGGGATCTGGCGCTCCATGCCGGCGCGGTGGGCGGCGTAGCCGGCCATCATCGGCGTGTCGATGAAGCCCGGCGCGATGACGTTGACGGTGACGCCACGCTTGGCCGACTCGATCGCGAGCGTCCGGCAATAGGCGATCAGCGCGCCCTTGGTCGCGGCGTAGGCCGCGTTGCCGGTGTTGGCGCGGAGTGCCGCCACCGAGCCGATCGCCACGATGCGCCCGGCGCGCGCGCGGGTCATGCCGCGCACGAGGCTCTTGGCGATCCGCGTCAGCGAGAAGAAGTTGACCTGCATCAGCGCCTCGGCCCGGTCCTGGTCGAGCATCGCGGCGAGCGCGTCGTAGGATTGGCCGGCATTGTGCACGAAGCCGTAATAGCTCTCCGCCTCGGCCGCCTCGCAGAAGGCGTCGAGGGCGCCGCGGTCGGCGAGATCGAGCGAAACCGCCTTGAAGCGCGCGTCCGGATGGCGCTCGCGCAACTCGGCGAGCAGCGCCTCGGCCGGTGCCTGGGAGGCGCGGTAGGTGAAGTCGACCCCGTGGCCGGCGGCGGCGACCGCCCGCACGATCGCCGCGCCGAGCCCCGAGGCGCCGCCGGTGACGAGGACGCGGCGTTCCGCGTTGGCTTCCGCGGTCATGCGGGCTCGGAGCCGAGCACGAGGCAGGTGTTCTGCCCGCCGAAGCCGAACGAGTTCGAGAGCACGCGGGAGACCGGCACGTCGCGCGCCGCGGTCACGATGTCGAGGGGGATCGCCGGGTCCGGCACGGTGTAGTTGATCGTCGGCGGGATGCGCCCGTGCCGGATCGTCAGCAGCGAGATCACGGCCTCGATCGCGCCCGCGGCGGTCAGGGTGTGGCCGAGCATCGACTTGTTCGAGGTGACGGGGATGCGCGCCGCGCCCTCCCCGAACACCGCCATCAGGCCCATCGCCTCCATGCGGTCGTTCTCGGGCGTCGAGGTGCCGTGGGCGTTGACGGTGTCGATCGCCTCCGGCCCGATCCCGGCGTCGTCGAGGCTGGCGCGGATCGCCGCGATGATCGGCGCGCCGTCGGGGCTGGAGCGGGTGCGATGGAAGCCGTCGCCCTTCTCGCCGCAGCCGAGGACGTAGCCGAGGATCTTCGCGCCGCGCGCCACGGCCGAGGCCGCGTCCTCCAGGACCAGGGCCGCCGCGCCTTCGCCCATGACGAAGCCGTCGCGGTTCTTCGAGAACGGCTTCGAGGCCGTCTCCGGCGGATCGTTCTGGGTCGAGAGCGCCGAGAGCAGCGAGAAGCGGATCAGCGATTCCGGGTTCACCGACCCGTCGGTGCCGATGCAGAGCGCCGCCTGCATCTCGCCGCGGCGGATCGCCTCGACGCCGAGTTGGATCGCGGTGGCGCCCGACGAGCAGGCGGTGGAGAGCGAGATCGGCGAGCCCTTGGTGCCGAAGCGCTCGGCGATGCGGTCGGCCACCGTGCCGAAGATGAAGAGGTCGTGCCACGCGTCGAAGCTGCGGGACGCCGCCGCCTGCTGCAGGCCGGCATAGGTCACCGGCCCCTCGCCGCCGCAGGCCTCCGCCAGGGCCTTGCGCTGCGGCCACTCCATCTCGACCGGCGGCACCGCGATGAACAGCGCGCCGGGGAAGTCGCCGGCCGAGCCGAGGCCAGCCTGCGCCACCGCCTCCTCGGCCGCCACGCGGGCGAAGCGCTCGGACAGGGCGGGGGCGACCAGCGGGTCGGTGTCGAGGAAGTCGACCGTGCCGGCGATGCGGGTGCGCAGGCCGTCGGTGGGGAAGCGCGCGATCGCGTGGATGCCGGATCGCCCCTGCGTCAGGGCGGTCCAGGTCGCGTCCTGGCCGTGCCCGAGGGAGGAGACGATGCCGAGCCCGGTGACGGCGACGAGCGGGCGGCCGCTTGCGTCGCGATGGGGGTGTCCGGCCGGGGAATGTGCTGCCATGGCGCCGTCTTAATCGGTTTTTTTCGGCCGTGCATCCCGCGCCGTGACGGATCGGACTTGGCCGTCAGGCCCACTCGCCCTGGCGCATCACCGGCACCGACAGCCCGTCGGCGCCGACGCCGTCCACGTCGACCTCGCCCGAGCCGATCATCCAGTCGATGTGGATCAGGCTGCGGTTGGCGCCGCGGGCCGCAAGGTCGTCCTCGGAGAAGTCCGCGCCGCCGCCCACGAAGCACTTCGAGTAGGCCTGGCCGAGCGCGATGTGGCTCGCGGCGTTCTCGTCGTAGAGCGTGTTGTAGAACAAGAGCCCGGAGGCCGAGATCGCCGAGGAGGCCGGCACCAGCGCGACCTCGCCGAGGCGGCGGGCGCCCTCGTCGGTGTCCAGCACCCGGGCAAGCACGTCGCCGCCGCGGCTCGCCGCCGACTCGACGATGCGGCCTTCGGCGAAGCGCACCTGGATGCCCTCGATCAGCGTGCCCTGGTACGACAGCGGCTTGGTGCTGGTGACGTGGCCGTCGACGCGTGCCCGGTGCGGCGTGGTGAAGACCTCTTCCGTCGGGATGTTGGCGTTGCAGGTGATGCCGCTGCGCGAGGTCGCGGCGCCGCCGCACCATTCGTGGTCGTCGGCCAGCCCCACGGTGAGGTCGGTGCCGGGCCCGCGGAAGCGGATCGCCGAGAAGCGGTGGCCGTTCAGCAAGTCCTTGCGCGCGTGGAGGTGGGCGTTGTGCGCGCTCCAGGCGGCGACCGGGTCCGGGCCGTCGACGCGGGAGGCGGAAAACACCGCGTCCCAGAGCCGGGCGACGGCCTCCGCCTCGGGGAGGTCGGGGAACACGGTGCGCGCCCAGGCCGGGGTCGCCGCCGAGACGATGGTCCAGTTGGTGGCGAAGTTGGCGATCAGTTCCAGCGCCGGCACGTAGGCCTTGGAGCGCGACCGGTTGGCGCGGGCGACCTTCTCCGGGTTCTGCGCCGAGAGCAGCGACGGGTCGTCGCCGCTGATCGCGAGGCGGGCGGCGCCGTTGCGGTAGGCCTCCGCCATGCCCGAATAGAGCCAGCCGGCGGCTTTGTCGAAGGCGGCGTCGGGGGCATGCGCGAAGCGCGCGAGCGTCGCGACGTCGTCGCCGAGCAGCGTGGTCACCAGGGAGGCGCCGGTCCGGTAGGCCTCCGCCGTGATGGCGCGGGCCAGCGGCAACGCCTCGAGCGGCGCGGTCAGGACCAGTTCCTGCCCGGGCTGAAGGTTGAGGCCGACCCGGACGGCCACGGTGGCGAGCCGGTCGAGCCGCTCCCCGTGCGTCGATCCCACGACCGGCGGCTCAGCATGCGCGTTCATCGCGACCCTTTCCCGTGACGTCCGATCCTGTCGTGCAGGATCGAGCCCTGCAAGATCGGTGCGGGGTCTAACGGATCAGGCGGTGCGCGACCAGATCAGGCGGCGCGCGACCGGTTCAGGCGGCGCGCGACCAGGTGATCTCGCCGAGGCTCTCGCGGAAGGCGAAGCGCATCAGGTGGTCGGAGACGACGTTCTCCAGGCGGGTCAGCCCGGCGGGATCGGAGGTGGCGATCCGCATCAACAGGGCGTCGGGCTCGGCGTCGAAGGTGCAGACCCGGTCCTCGCCGAACGGCACGGTGCCGTGCTCGGGGGTCGCGGACACCGGGAACTTATGGCTCCAGTGGCGGCAGAGCTGCTGCAGGTAGCGGCTCGCCTCGGCGGTCTGCACGCGGGCCTGAGAGGTGGGCATCTCGATCGTCTCCTTGAAACGTCACATCGCGGGCCGGCCGCCGTCTTCGCGTCTGCGAAGACCCGCAGCTGGCCCAAGCAAGTGCCGGACCCTGCTGCCGGCCGCGCGACCGAGGTCCACGTTCCAAACGCGACCTCAGCCGTTAACGCCCGGCTAACGCAGGGAAACCCGCACGCTCCCGGCCTGACTCCGGCCGGTCGCGAGTCGCACCTTGGACCGGCCGATGAGCCGATTTATGGCGCGATGCGTCATCCATCATGGCAACAGATGGTGCGTCGCACAATGTAATTCCACCCGCCTCGGCAGTCCGCGACGCGGAACGTCAGGGCAGGGCGGGCTGCGGGTTGGACGACAGGGCGACGACCTTGCCGGGATTGAGGCGATCCTGCGGGTCGAGGCCGGCCTTGATCGCCCGCATCAGGTCGAGGGCGACCGGGTCGCCGTAATGCTGCAGCTCGTCGCGCTTGATCAGGCCGACGCCGTGCTCGGCGGCGATCGAGCCGTCCATCGCGGTCACGATGTCGTGGACGATGCGGTTGAAGTCGGCCCAGGCACCGAGGAACGCGGCCTTGTCCATGCCGACCGGCTGGCTGAGGTTGAAGTGCATGTTGCCGTCGCCGACATGGCCGAAGGCGCAGACGCGAAGGCCCGGCATCGCCGCCTCGCAGGCCGCGCTCGCCTGCTCGACGAAGTCGGCGAGCCGCGACAGCGGCACCGACACGTCGTGCTTGATCGAGCCGCCTTCGTAGCCCTGCGCATCCGAGAGGTGCTCGCGCAACGCCCAGAGCGCGAGGTTCTGCGCCTCGCTCGCCCCGAGGGTCGCGTCCTCGACGAGCCCGTCCTCGATCGCGTCCGAGAGCGCCGCCTCGAGCTCGGCCCTCGTGTCGGCGTCGGGCCGGGCGGAGGCGAGCTCGATCAGCGCGTAGGCGCCGTGCGCGCCGGCCAGCGGCCGCACCGTGCCGGGCATGTGCCGCAGCACCATGTCGAGCCCGACCGGCGGGATGAACTCGAAGGCGGTGAGATCCCGGTCGGCGCGCTTGCGCAGGCGCGCGAACAGGTCGAGCGCGACCCGCACCGAGGGCAGCCCGACGAACCCGACCGTGCGCGAGGCTGGCTTCGGGAACAGCTTGAGCACCGCCTTCGTGATGATGCCGAGCGTGCCCTCGGAGCCGACGAACAGGTGCTTGAGGTCGTAGCCGGCGTTGTTCTTGCGCAAGGCCTTCAGGCCGTTCCACACCCGGCCGTCGGCGAGCACCACCTCGAGCCCGAGGACGAGGTCGCGGGCGTTGCCGTAGGCGAGCACGGCGATGCCGCCGGAATTGCAGGCCAGCGCCCCGCCGATCCGCGCCGACCCGCGCGAGGCATAGGAGAGCGGGAACAGCAGCCCGGCGGCGTCGGCCGCATCCTGCACGTCGGCGAGGATCGCGCCGGCCTCGACCACGATGCTCGCATTTACCGCGTCAAGCGACACGATGCGGTTCATCCGCGCCAGCGACAGCACCACGCCGCCATGCGGCACGCCGCCGCCGACGAGCCCGGTGTTGCCCCCCTGCGCCACCACCGCGACGCCGGCGGCCGCGCAGGCCTCGACCACGAAGGCGACCTCCTCGGTCGAGCCCGGCCGCACGGCGGCCAGCGCCGAGCCGCGATAGAGTTTTCGCGACTCCACGAGATAGGGGTCGAGGTCGGACGGGGCGGTCAGCACGTGGGCCGCCCCGAGGCGCGCGCGCAGGGCTTCGAGGAGGGTGTCGGCGGAAGGAGCCGGGGCGAGGGCGGGTTCGGTCATGGGCGATTCTTCGGCAGGGATTCTCGAACGGACGCGGCCGCGATGCAAACGCTGCGGGCTGGCATGGACCGGTCGCTGGCCTAAGACTAGAGTGATTTCCGCCGAGGTGGACACCGGTTCGGCGAAAGAAAGCACGTTGTAACAAAGGCCTAGAGCCATGGCTCGTCGCAACGCGATGCGGCGTGGCTCTAGCCGCAGCGGGCGCGCGGTCTACCGAATGCCCGAACGACGACCCGCCCCTGTCTCACGAGGCACGCCATGCTGTCCGTCATCCCGAACCCGCCCCGCATCGCCCTGCCGGTCGGCGGCAGCGAAGACCTCTTCCCGGTGCGCCGGGTCTACTGCGTCGGGCGCAACTACGCGGCGCATGCCCGCGAGATGGGGAAGGACCCCGACCGTGAGCCGCCGTTCTTCTTCATGAAACCCGCCGACGCGCTCCAGGCCTGCGGATCCGAGCCGACGCACCACCCCTATCCGCCGCGCACCGAGAACTACCATTTCGAGATCGAGCTGGTGGCCGCGCTCGCCACCGGCGGGCGCGACATCCCGGTCGAGACCGCCCTCGATCACGTCTACGGCTACGCCATCGGCCTCGACATGACCCGGCGCGACCTTCAGGACGAGGCCAAGGCGCTCGCCCGCCCCTGGGACCTCGGCAAGGCCGCCGACTTTTCCGGGCCGATCGGCCCGATCCACCCGGCCGCCGCGATCGGGCATCCGGCGCGGGGGCCGATCACCCTCTCGGTCGACGGCGCAGAGCGACAGCGCGGCGACCTCGCCGACATGATCTGGTCGTTGCCCGAGCAGATCGCCTACCTCTCGGCCTATTTCGAGTTGCAGCCCGGCGACCTGATCTTCACCGGCACGCCGGCCGGCGTCGGCCCGGTGCGCCGGGGCGAGCGCATGGTCGGCGCCGTCGCGGGCCTCGGCAAGATCGTCCTGGACGTGGCCTGAGCGGCCGGGCCCCGCCGATGACGAAGCTCCTCGACCGGCCGTTGGCGCGCCGCCTGTTCCACCTCGGCGCGCTGGCGACCCGCGGGATAACGCTCGGCGTCCGCGGCGCGGCCTTCGACCCGCAAGGCCGCGTCTGCCTCGTGCGCCACACCTACGTCACCGGCTGGCAGCTGCCCGGCGGCGGCGTCGAGCGCGGCGAGACCGCGCCGCAGGCGATGGCGCGCGAGTTTCGCGAGGAGGCCGAGATCGCCGTCGACCCGGGGGCGGCGCTGCGCCTGCACGGCTTCTATCGCAACCGCGCGGCGTCGCTCCGGGACCACGTCGCCCTCTACGTCGCCCCGGCCTTCACGGTGCTCGGCGAGAAGCGGCCCGACCGCGAGATCGCGGCCTGCGCCTTCTTCGCCCTGGACGCGCTCCCCGACGCGACCACCCGCGCGACGGTGGCGCGCCTGCGCGAGATCCGCGACGGCCTTCCGCCCGCCGACCTCTGGTGAGAACCGACGGCGCGGAAAAATCCTCGCGGAGGGCGCTTGCAACGCCGGTTGGAATGGTGTTTAGAGAGCGCCGCCGGGGCCGCCGGGCACGAGAGTTTCCAGCGGGCCAGCATTGTGAGCGGGTGTAGCTCAGGGGTAGAGCACAACCTTGCCAAGGTTGGGGTCGAGGGTTCGAATCCCTTCGCCCGCTCCAATTTTTACCGGCAAATACAACGACTTAGCAGAGCCGCCTCCGGGCGGCTTTTTGCTGTGGGGCCGTAACTGGGGCCGAAACGTGCCGAAACCCCGCTCGGACGAGGTCCGGCGAGGGGGTCGGCGACGGGGCCGGGGCCGATACGTTTCGTACCCGGCGGAAGGCGTCGCGGGAGGATGCTGCCAGGGGCGGCGTGTCCCGTTCCAGGTCACGCCCGCCACCATCGCGTGCGCTGCCGCACGCGAGGTCGGGTCAGCCGTTCCGCTTCCGGTCGCGGCGCCGCCGGGCTCGCTCACGACGCTTGCGCTCAGCGAGGATCAAGGCGGCCTTGGCGGCCTCGGCAGCCTTTTCCAGCGTGGCCTCCGTCACGCTTCGGTGGAGCGGCAGGGGGTTCGGATCGCCCACCAACATCACGTTGATCGGGTCCCCTCCGTTGAGCAGCACGATATGCGTGAGGCGCGGGCACTCGACGAACGGGGAGTCGCGGAAGTCGCCGTGGTGCGCCTGCATCATCTCGGCGGCCTCGAACGAAGCCACCCGGATGGCGCCGATCCTCTGGTTCCAGGTGATGCCGTTCGCGAGCAGCTCGTGCCCCCCGCTCAGCACCCAGGCATCGTGCCCGACGTCGCGCGAGGGGTCTTCCCAGATGCAGTAGACGAGGTCGTGCGTCCCGACGAAGCGCGCGACCCAGCCGTCGACGTCGCCACCCGACTGCACGATGGGCAGCAGGTCCCGCTCGGACTTGGCTGCCAGTTCGATGAGGCGTTCGACCACCGCGGGGTCGGCCTTGTCTTCGTCGGTGCGGTTGTGGGGGGAGCTTGCCATGATGTGCCTCCTTCGTTGAAGAGGCACCTTAGATGTACCGAAAAACCTTCCAGAACCTTAGCGGACCCCACCTTATTTCTTTATCGATCTTCGCAATACTTGCTTCATCTTGACTGATCTTGAAGGTGATCGCTCGAATTTGAGGGATCGACCTTATCGATCGTTACCCAGGCGATCCGTGCCGCGCGGAGAGGGCTTCGGTAACTTTCGCTTTGTCGGAAGGCCCCTTTGGGCGGTCCAAGGCCCGGAAAGGCCCGACAAAGCGAGCGAACGGTCCCGACGGAGCCTCCACAAAGGCTTTGAGGGGCCATTCACAAGGTTTCAGGCGTCAAAACAAAGGGATCAGGCCGGATTTCGCTTTGTTAAGGCTCAAAACAAAGTGAAATCCCGGTTTTCATTTTGTTAGACCGTCAAAACAGCGGCAAAACGGCGTTTTCGGCGCCTTAAGTCGACTTAGTGCCGCTACAAAGCATCGTAAGACGTGTTTTCCGGGCGTTTAGGCCCGAAAACGGGGTTCTAACAAAGGGCTTCGCTCGATTTCGCTTTGTTATGGCCCTCAACAAAGCGAAATCTGAGCTCAGCCCTTTGTCGCAGCCCCAAACGGCCTCCGCCTCAGCTGTCGCCCCATGCGATCGCCAGGCCGACGGCGGTCCCCAGCGGCAGGCCGAACGCGACCCAGATGACCAGGACCTGCAGCGATCCGTGGATCATGCCCGCGTCCTCCCCACCCGGCGCCGGTCGTTGTGGAACTCCCGCTTCACGGCGTGCTCGATCCAAAGCGCGAGCGCGTCCCGAATTCGGGACTCCCGCTCGGCCGGGCCGTCCCCTGGATCGGCGGCGATGATGCGCTCGACGGTCCGCGTCGCCCCGCGGGCGAGCTCGTCGATCGTGGCCCGCCTCACGAAAGGTCCACCATGTAGCCGAGGTTCACCTGCTCGACGTCATCCCCGCTGATGAAGGTCTTCGATCCGACCGGGCTGAACGTCATGCCGGCCACGATTTCCTCGGCGGTGAGGCTGTCCGGCGGGGTGTACGAGCCAGCGTCTATGGCGGCCTGCACCTGCTGCCTCAAGCACTCCGCCACCCAAGAGGTCGGCTCGATCTGAAAGACGGGGTCGGCCGCGAGCTTCACGTCGTCGAGCGCGACGGACCAGGACCCGTCCTTGGCATCCCCGCAACCGATGACCGTCGCCTGCAGGGTTCGGCAGGTCACCACCCCGCGTAGCGAGGGGAGCGCCACGCGGTTGAGGTGCATGTTGCCCGCGGACAGGGAGAAGGTGCCGTCGCCGTTGGGTGTGAGCCTCGCCTTCGTCATGCTCGCCTCCGTGCCTTGGCCTCGGCAGCCCGGCGCGCCTTGCGGTTGGGGCCGGCCTCCCGGAGCGAGGCCAGCATCGAGACGAACGGGCTCACGCTCCGGTAGGTCACCTCGACCTCGGTCGTGAGCTCGGTGGTCTGCTCGATGCGCTTGGCCATCTCGCGCACGCCCTTGCGTCTCACGGAAATGCCGATGCCGCCGACCGTGACGATCTCCTTCGGCTCCGGCGCCGTCGCGCTGAAGTCCGAGAGGTAGTCGACGGGGACGCGGACGTCGTACCCGTGCTCGTCCGTCAGGGTCGTGGTGACGCCGACGTCCCCGAACCGTGAGGCCATCGTCACCCGGACGCGCTCGCCGTCGCAGTCGGCGAACAGGGTCGGGACCGGGTCGCGCCACATGGGCAGGCCGTGCCGATCCTCGATCGCCTTATCGAAGGCCGCGTCGCCCGTCGGGTACTTCAGCGCGGCCGGGCGGCATTGGTAGTCGAGGAACCGCCGCAGGCACTCGGGTTGGGTCGGGTCGTCGAGGTACTCGTCGCAGTGCTTGGACATGGTCAGGCCTTCACCGGAGCCGTCTTGGACAGGGACGTCGCCGCGCTCATGATGAGCTCGTTGAGGCTGGCAATCTCGGAGTACGAAGGTGGATCGACCAGCCGGGGGATCATGCCGACGATCGTGCGGACGACCGCGTCGAGAGCCCTCTACGCGTCGACCAGGTGAGGCTTGTCGGATCGGACGAAGCCGGCCATCGAGAGCATCTGCAGGGCCCGGTCAGCATCGTTCTCGTACTCGTCGCACGTGACCCGCAGAGTCTCGCGGACGGCATCGAGGTCGGTCATCGCCTGGAGCTCAACCCCGTACTGGCGTTCCGCCTCGGCCTTGCGCGCCTCCGCCTCGGCCCGCTCGGCCTTGAACCGGCGGACCCAGTCCTCGTGGTTGGATATCTCGCTGGGGGTCATCCCCGCGTACTGGCGCGCCAGGCTCCGGACCTTCGACGGCGACATCGCTCAGGCCCCCCTGCCGTAGTCAGAGACCGACGGCGCGCTCGAACAGCCGGAGTGGTCGTTCCCCGTCAGGTGGTCGAGGATCCGGTACAGGTCGTGCCCGAGGGGGAAGACCTCGTTGGGGCCGACCTTCTCCTTGAGGGCGTCGAGGGCCGCGATCGCGCTGAAGGTCCGGGCCAGCGCGGCGGGGATGTCGGCCGCGCCCGGGACCGGCGTCACCGCCTGGGTCGCCTGCAGCACAAGCCGGCGCAGGGCGCTGCGGAAGCGGATGGCGTCGGGGACGCGGGGCTCGTCGTCCCGCAGCGGCACCATGTGCGGCCGGACGTTGGCCGTCGTCACGTGCTTGTAGTCGCACGCCAGGCGCAGGTCGCCGTGCTCGTAATCGAGATCCAGCCCCCACGCCTTCCCCGTCCGGGGGTCATGCCGTCGAGCGCCTCCGCCAGGATCTCGCGGATCGCCTCGTCACCCAGGTCCTTGATCTGCATCGTCGTCTCAATCACCAGGCCGACCACACCGCCGGCAGGCTGCTGCCCGCCGGGGCCTTCTCCGCATCCGTCCAGGCTTGCCCTTGCTCGGGGGCGGCCTCAGACTCCCCCGCATGCCCGACGACGACGAGTACGATCCCGCAGCCATCCGCATCCTCGAAGGGATGGAGCCGCCCCCGCGCCGGCCGGCCGGCCACGTCGAGGGCCGCTACCCGATCGAGGACGGCCCCGGATCCAGCACCCGCATCGAGCTCGTCGTCCGCGTCCTCCTCGGCACGGAGCGGTCGACCGTCCTCGTCGTCGACCTCGTCACGGGGCGCGCCCTGTCGAGCACGGTCGTCCCGCACGGGAGCGAGCCCGGGGCCGCGGCCGCCGCCGTCGAGGCGATCGTCGGGAAGCAGCTGCCCTGAAAGGAATTCGTTGATGGCGAGGGCGACCCCGTATCGGCGGAACAGGTGTGCGCAGTCGCTCTCGATCATGACGCCGGCCTTCCGAACAGGCGCTCCAGGATCGAAATGGGAGCACCCCTCTCCGCAGCCCGGGCATCCCAGAATGCCTGGAGGGTCTCGCTCGCCTGCGCCGCACCTTCGCGTCGGGCCTTCTGGATCGCGCGCCGTCGCCGCACGATCTCCTTCGCCAACGCATGCCGCTCATGGCCGGCGACGAGGGTAGTGACCAGGTGGAGCGGTGGCAGGCGCTCCTCGCCCGCGAGCTCGTCGAGGAACTGGTCCCACGTGACGCCCGCCTTCTCGACGTCGGCGCGAACACGGATCGAGACGTCGCGGAAGATGCACACCACCGGCGGCCCGAGCGGCCGCTTCGGCTTGGGCGGCAACGGGACCGGCAGCCGACGGGCCCGGCGGACCTGCAGGTGGTGGAGAGCCGTCACGCCCGACCCTCCGAGATGAGGCCCTTGGCGACCATGATCGAGTAGACGCCCGCGGCCTGCTGGCGCGTGTTGAGCCCGTCGGCCTGCGCCTGATCGAGGACCTCCCGGATCAGCTCCCACGGCGGCGTCGGCGGCAGGGCAGCCTGCGCCGCCCATGCGGCCCATCGGGCGTGGTTAGCCCGGGTCCGGGCGTTGCCCGCGAACCGCTTCGCCAGGCGGGCGATGACGGCCGGGTCGAGGACCTCCGCTTCAGGTGACATCCCATTTCCCCCTACGGATTTCGACAGATCCGCAGTGTGCCACGATCGAACGATTCGCACTGGACGGTGACCGGAATTTCGCGCAGCCGCTGAGTCGGTGGGGGTGTCTTTCATCATGGCCGGCTACGATCCGGACATGGACATCTTCGATCTCGGCGAGGAAGTGGCGCGCTTCCGGAAACGCAAACGGCTCTCGCAGCGCCAGCTGGCAGCGCAGGCCGACGTCTCTCTGACGTGGCTCTCGAAATTCGAGAGAGGCGACAGCTTCGAGCCGTCGATCCACCGCGTCCTGCGGGTGCTCCACCGGCTCGACCTCGACCTGCACCTCGGGACCTACAATCATGGTCGCCCTACGCTGGACGAGTTGAGCCGCAAGAACGAGGAGACCCGGGAGGATGTCGCTGCGGGCCGTGAACCGCGTTGGTAGGCTAGAGACCAGGGAAAACTTTAACGTCCCGGCAAGCAACTGTTGCGAAGGACCGACCGAACGATTCTAGTGGCTCCGTAGCCAAGGACGACCCGATGACCTCCGCTCGCTCGATAGAGAAACCGACCGCCATCGCCTGAGCCCCGCGCTCGGCGCCTTCGCGCGTCCCGTTTCCTATTCCCGCGAGATCCTCCGATGACCGACGACCCCCAACGCTGGGCGCGCCGCGCTGCGCGCATCGTCACGTACGCCGACAGCGAGGAAAGGCTGCGTACCGACCTGGGCAACCGGCCGCCCTCCCAGATCCCCAGCGTCGAGGAAATCCTCGTCGGGTACCCTTGGGTCCACGGCAATCTCGACCGGGACATCGAGGCTTGGTCGACCGCCGTCGGGGAACGGCTGGCGCCGGCGCTGCCCGAGGACTTGATGCAGGCCCTCGCCGCGTTCAGGACCGACGCTGAGATCAGCACCGGCCTCGTGCTGGAGAGCCTGGCGCTGCGCCATGCCGACGCCGGCTGCCGGCCGCCGCATTCGAGCTTCGACACGCTCGACGCCCTGCGGGAGATCGCGGACCGCATGACGCTGTACCTCGCGGAGATGGGGGACCCGGGCGCGGTCGCCCGGGCCGTCGCGCTCTGCATCGAGACGCTCCACGCCTACGCCACCGTCGCCGGGAGCGATCCCTGTCCCGTGCGCGAGATCGGCGTCACGCTCACCGCATACGCAAGCCGGATCCCGCGCGAGCCCGGCGCGATCGCCGATACCGAGAACGACGTCGATCCGTCCTGGGTCTCGGAGCGCCGGGTCCAGCGGGTCTCGGCTCGGACGCTGCTGGAGACGCTGGCCTCGACCGTCGCGGCGCCCGAGCTGATGACGCCCGTTCGGCCTGCACCTGCGAAGGCGGCCGGCCTCGACATGTCGTGGCTTGCCGATGTTGAGCAGGCCGCGGCTGCACCCTCGATCCTGGTCCTGCCTGCCGCTGCGGATGGCAAGAAGCCGAAGGGACAGGCCGGGACCATCGCGGGCCGCCGGCTCCCCTGCGCCCCGATGCCGGATCTGCAGGACCTCGGGCAGCGGCTCGTCGAGCGCACGCCGTGGGCGGAGGCGGCCGTCTCCCGGATCGTCGGCCTGATGATGGGGCGGCCCTACGCGGCCGTGCCGAACATCCTGCTCGTCGGGCCGCCCGGCGGGGGCAAGACGAGCCTGGCGCGGGACCTCGTCGCGGCGATGGGCGTGCCCTCGATCGTCTACGCCTGCGCCTCGGCATCGGACTCGTCGTTCGGCGGCACGGCGGCGCAGTGGTCGACGGCGAGGCCGAGCGTCATGGCGCAGCTGCCCATCACCAGCGGCAGCGCGACCGGCGTCGTCATCCTCGACGAACTCGAAAAGTCGCCGGCGGCAGGCGGCCACAACGGCAGCCTCCGGGAAGTCCTTCTCGGGCTTGCCGAGCCTTCGACGCGCCGGGCCTACTGGGACATCGGGCTAGAGACGGCCGTGGATCTCAGCGGGATCAGCCTCGTCGCGACGGCCAACGACGTGCTCTCGCTGCGCGGGCCCCTGCTCGACCGGTTCGTCACGATCGATGTCGGCACGCCGCGTCGCCGGGACCTTCCCGTCCTCGTCCGCGGCATCCTCGACGACCTGCGCGCCGACGTGGCCGACGCCAGGTGGATCCCGGACCTCGACGGCACCGAGATCGACGCGCTGGCCGGCGCATGGCGGGGCGGGTCCATCAGGCCCCTCCGACGCGCCGTCGAGCGGATTGTCGCCCTGCGGTCCAGCCCGCGCCTCGCGCACTGAGGGGATGGTGATGTCGATCCCCCAGCTGCGCGACCTCCGCGACCGCGTCGAAGACCAGGTCATGGACGGCGCGGTCGAGCCCACGATCGGCCGCGGCGTCTACGCCTACGCGGCCGCCCTCCTGCGTCTCGCCGAGGACGGCGACCGCGACCCGGCGCTCGCCCTGCGCGAGGCCCGATCGGCCGCGGGATTCCTCGCGTCGATCGCCATCCTGCCGCCCGCCCGCACCCGCACATGGAGCCCGTCATGACGAGCCGAGAACGCCGCGCTGCGCCCGAGCTCAGCGACTTCCTCACCAGGCTCTTCGGCCCCGAGGCGACGGTCGCCATCGAGGCCATGCCGGTGCGGCCCACGCATCCGGATCGGGTCGCGATCGAGGCGACCGTCACGCGCCCGCCCGCGCTGCCGGCCGATCTCGACAAGCGAACGCGTCGCCGGGACACCGCCGAGGGCGTCGCGATGGCCGTCGAGATCGCCGAGCGGTACGTCGCCATCCGATCGGCCAGGTACGGCCTGCCGAACGGCATGGTGCCCACGACGTGCACGATCGTCTCCGAGGACCTGGAGCGGGACTACGCCACCCTGTTCCCCGAGGGGACGCTGCAGGTCGATTACGCGTGGCTCGAACTGGCGCGCGCGACGGCCGAGACGCTCGCCGGCCACCAGGCCCTCGACGGCGTGAAGTCGGCGCAGGTGAAGTCGAAGTTTGCTGAACTCCGCTGGTACACGGAGGAGCTGCCCGAGGAGACGGGCGACGAGGTTGCCGCCATCCTCGATGCGGCCAGCTGCCTCTCGACCGTCATCTGCGAGACCTGCGGCGGCCCCGGGGCATACCGGAAGGGCGGGTGGGTCAAGATCGCCTGCGACGTCTGCGATGCGGCCAAGCGGAGGAAGCTATAATGACGCGGACCTTCATCCTCGCCGCCGCCCTGGTCGCCTCGGGCACCGCGGCCGCCTCGCCCGAGCGATACCGCGTCGACGTCGCCGACGGCCACCGCAAGGCGATCCTCGCCCTGGAGCGCGGTCCCGTCGAGACGCGATGGATGCTCGCCTGTTTCGACGAGGGCCCCGGCCACCCGGCCCGCTGGGTCATCCGCAAGGGCGTGGCCACCGCTGAACCGGAGTGGGTCATGGGTGAGCACCCCGAGGGCCGGTTCACTCTCGCGACGCGTCCGACGGCGCCGCTGTTCATGGCAACGGCCGGTCTCGATGGCTGCCCGAGGGCGGGGGTCCCGACCGTCCGCCGGCTGCCCTGATTTGTAGGTGGCATCCTCCGGGGCGAGGGTGTCCATTGAGAGGACACCCTGATGCGCCTGCGAGACCTGACACCCGCCGAACGCGCCGCCGTCGAGGAGCGCCGGGATGCCGTGCGCGCCGCCCTCGCCGGGGTGGATCCCGCATGGCGCCCGAGGGCCGAAGCCATCGACGCGGCCCCGTTCCTCGATGACTGGAGCGTCCGCAACTACCCGGGCTCGACCAGGCCCTGCATCGAAGCGTACTGTTGGGGTCATCCTCTACACGGCGACACGATCCTCAAGACCAGCATCGTGCTCCAGCAGGGCGAGGGCTACGCGGTCTGCGAGAGCGGCCGCGTGTTCCTGCTTGGGACCCCCAGCCCCACACCCGAGGAGCGCCACGCCCGGATCCTCGACGGCCGCCGCGGCCGGGGCCGTCCCGCCGACGCGCCGGCCCCCGAGGACGAGGCCACCACGGGGCCTGGCGTCGGCCCGTCCTGACCAGACGGCCGGCACGTTTGAGCACACCGTCGGCCCGTGTGGACCCGACGGTGTGCTCAAATGTGCTACGGCGTTTTTTGTATTCATATCTTCGGAAGTCCTTCGATTACTTCAGTAAAACCACCCTGATCCGAACACCCCGGTTTTCGGCAAACGCGTTACCAGTCTCGGAGATGCCGTTACCTGCTCAACCTGCCGTCTCGGAGACGAGTTCCTGGCCCTGGTCGACGGCCGCCTCGGGCGGCGCGGGATTCGGTGCCTTGGGCTCGGGCGGCCGCACGCCCTGCAGCTGGTGGCGAAGAAGATCCGCGCGGTACCGGCGGCAGGTGACGGCGGCGCGTTCATGCTCGGCCGCGCCCTCAAGAAGCAGGGCGTCGAGGACGGGCGTCAGCCACCCGGGGATCGGCCGGGCGCCGGTGCTCCACATCGACACGATCGACAGGCTGACCTTCCGCCCGCGGGCGGCCGACAGCCCCTCCGCGAGCTGCAAGCGGGTGTAGCCGGCGCCGTAGACCGCCTCGGCGATCGTGTGGAGCTCCAAGGGGTAGACGGCCAGGGGCTCCGGGGGGAGCGCGTGGGCGATACGGGGGCGCTTCGACATGGGGCGATCCTACTCAGTGTCCGGGGCGGCCGAGGGGCGGGAGATTGCCCATCAGGGCCAGCATGGCATCGACGTCGGGCTCCTCCTCCGCCTCCTCCGGGATCGGCTTTTCGTAGACGTAGGCCAGCTGGGGGGCGGCCTTCGGTTGGGCAGCCGCCGTACGCCAGCTCGGCCGGATGACAGGTCTGAGGAACGGCAGCCCGCCGCGCAGGTAATACCAGCCCGACGCCATCAGCAGCATCATGGCGTTGGTTTCGGTCGCTTCTCGGGCGAGATTGCCTACCGTGACGAGATCGATCGACTCCTCTTCCAGGCCGACCAGGATCGCCTTGACGACCTTGCGGCGTGTCCTCTGGCTCATGTCCTGGCCGGCTGTCGTCGTCAGCAGGGCCTGCATCATCACGTCCGCAGCGCGCTTGGCGACGTACGGCTTCTCGGGCGTGCTTTTGACCCGCACGTCCGGGTCGAGGTGCCCGAAGTCGGGGTGCCCCGCGACCGAGCGCCGGGCGTCGGCGACCAGCTCATCAATGTCCAGGTCCCGGTTGAGCAACTCATCGGTCTCCTCGTCGGTGAGGTCCAGGATCGGATCGGGGGTGCGCTTGGGCATCGTGGTGTCCTTGGTTCAGGCGTTGGCGGGAATGGACGAGGCGGCGCATGCGGGGGCGGCCGCCCGTTCGGCTTCGTCGGCGGCGATCTCGGCCGTCACCCAGGTCAGGTCGGCCTTCCAGTCGAGCAGGTAGTCGGCTTCCCGGGCGAGGGTCTTGAACTCGCTCTCCGTCCAGGCGGTGAGGCGGTCCTTCTTGATCGTGGCGGCGCAGACGTCTCGGCCCTCGGTGACGTACGCCCGGTACGCCACGAGCGAGCCGAATTCCGAGATGACGCGCTGGCGGCGGGACTCTGACATCCGAGCGATCCTCGTGCTGCGGGCGGGAAGGGATCGCCGGGGCGCGTCGGCCCCGGCGGGGGCTTCAGGCCTTCCGGGCGGCCTCGGCGGCCATCCAGGCGAGGAGGCCGTCGATGTCGGGCTCCTCCTCCGCTTCCACCGCAGCCTTCCGCGCGGCCTGCTCGGCCATGGCGGCGAGCATCGCGTCGATGTCGGGCTCCTCCTCGTAGACCTGGGCGGCGGGGTTCGGGGCGTTGCTCATCGTCGGCTCCTTGTCTTGGTTGGTGTCTAACCGTGACACAAGCTCAAACGTTCCGTCAACGGAAATCGGCGCAAATTGCGAAATAAAATCGCACAATTTTCGAGCCCGGGAAGCGAAGCCCCTTTGGGTAGCATTTCCTTGTGCGGTGTCTCGCCAGTCAAAATGGTCCACGGTTAACGGCCCCGCGGGCAGGATCGGATCGCCTAGGGGGCGGGCCTCCGGCCTACGTAGTCCAACCCTGTATGGGGCGAGGCGGCCCCGCGGGCCCGCTGGGCCACGCGGTCGGGACGGTTCGGCGCCTCAGTCGTCGGAGTCGTCGGGCTCGGCCAGCATCGCCGGGAACATCGCCCCGACGGCGAGCAGGGTGAACACCGCCATGAAGTAGCCGGCCTCCGTCGGCGGCGACGCCATGGCGGATCGCGCCTCCCTCAGGGCGTCGGCGGCGAACAGCCTCGCGTCGCGCGTGTCGCGCTCCTGGACGGTCATGCGCCTAGCTCCGGACCCCAGCCACGCAGTGCGCGGTACCGTCGAACCAGGCCGACGAGGTCGGCGGCGGCCGCGCCGATGAGGGTCACCACGGGCCGCCCCTCGCACGATTGCCCCTGCACGAGGACGAGGGCGATGCCCCGATCGCCCACGACCTGAACGATGGCGTCGGCGTCATGCGGAAGGTCGGCGGCTTCGAGCCAGGCCAGCACGGTCGGCATGGAGCCGGACGGGACCAGGCCGACGAAGCCCGTCTCGGGCAGGGTCGGCCGGATCGCGGCGACGAGTTCCGGGGCGGACGGGCAACCCGCCGAGGCCGGGATCGGCAGCAGGGCGGCGGCGAGGGCGGCGAGGCGGGTCATCGTGCACTCCGCGGGACTCTGTGGCGCAGCGGGGCGGCCGCCACGATGGCGGCGGCGACGTCAACCCGAGCCGGCGCCGGAGGGACGGCCTCGCCCCGGAGGACGGCGACGATGCCGTCGGTCGCCGGGGTCGGCAGGGCCGGCTGCGCGTGGCAGGCGAGCGCGAGAAGGGCGACCGGCATCATCGTGTCGGCCCCACGATCCGGCCGACGGCATCGAGCCGATCGGCGCAATCGGCCCGGGCGTCGCGGAGGTCGGCGACGTAGGAGGCCACGTCGCGCTGCGTCCCGCCCTTGCGCCAGGCGGGCTCGCCCGAACAGGTCAGCAGGGAGGCCGGCACGGTCGACCGGGAAACGGTTTGGCACCCGGCGACGGAGAGTGCCAACGCGGCGAGGATGGCGACCCGGATCATCGGCCGCCCTCCAGGACCTGGCGCAGCACCGGGGCGACGGGCGCGTCGTCGGAGGCCGGAGCGGCCAGGATCCGGCGATGGGTCTCGCGGGCGGCGCGGGCCCGTTTGTCCCCGCGTTGGGACAATTCCTCCATCGCCGCGATAGCCCGGCCCTTGGCGGCGGCGTCGGCCTTGGCCTCGTCGCGCTCGCGCCGGGCGGCGCCGAGATCGTCCTGGATCCGGGTGACGTAGGCCGCCCCGGCGAGGATGACGGCGACCGCCAGGAGCGGGACGCCGAGCTTCGGCAGGTAGAGGAAGGCGACGACCGCGGCCGCCAGCGCCACCAAGGCCGCGATGCCGATCGGCGTCCAGATCAGGGCGAGGAGCAGGTCGAGCACGGTCAGTGCACCTCGCCGGCGGCGCGCTTGAAGGCGCGTGCAACGTCCTCGACGCCGTCGGCCGAGAAGGTCGTGCGGAGGTTGACCACCTCGTCGGCGCCCTGCGTGTGCCGGTAGGTCGTCACCCACTTCCGGCCGGTCTCCTCCCACTCGCCCTCGATGCCGAGGCCGAACTCGACATGGGTGACATCGAAGGTGCCGGGCGCCGGCGCGGGCGGGACCACCGTGCCGGGCGGGAGCTCGAACACCGCGCCCGGGGTGAGGGTCAGGGAGTGGAGGTCCTGGCAGGGGCAGGCCGGGCGCTTGGCCCGGGCGACAAGCACCTTCTGAACGGCCTCGACGAGGGCGCAGAAGGCACAGAACGCGAGGAGGGCGAGGGCGAGCTCGAACATGTCAGAGTCCCTTCAGGCAAAGAGCGCGTTCCTGCGTCCGGCGCCGGGTCAGGCCCGGCATCACGGCGCCCGCGGCGCGGTTGAACTTGAGCATCGCGTCGCAGGCGGCGCGGGTCTCGCCGGCGTTCCAGAGCCTGGCGACGGACGACTTGCAGAAGCCGCCGGAACCGATGTTGTAGGAGAGCGAGAGGAAGGCCGAGTACGTCTCGTCGGCCATCGGCCGGCTGATGCAGGCCTCCAGCTTGACGGCGTACTGCTCCAGGCTGGCGGCCAGCATCGCCTTGCACTCGGCGACGGTGAACGTGTCGCCGCGCTTGATGCCGTCGGTCTCGCCGAAGCACGCCGTCCACGGCTCGCGGCCCGTCGCCGGGTCCGGGTAGGCCGTGGTGCGGAGGCCCTCGAACCCGCCGATCAGGCCGGTGCACAGGGCGGCCGCCGCGGCGGATCGCTTGAGCCGGGACCCGAGCTTCGGGCCCGTCGGCCGGGGCGCGACGGCGGCGGATGCAGGGACGCCGGCGACCGCCGGCTTGCGGGTGAGCCAGGCGAACATCAGGCGGTCTCTCCGGAGATCTCGGGCTGCGCGATGAAGCGCGCCCCGGTGGCGAGGAGGTTCACGACGCCGTAGCCGACGGCGAACCAGACGGGGTCGACCGGCGGCGATCCGGCGAGGACCGACATGCCGAGCACGACCGACGAGGCCACCGTCGCGAACAGGTTCAGCTGGAACGTCCAGCTGTGCCGTGCGACGGCCTTGGGGTTGGGGACGATCTTGGGCTTCCTCACGGGAGCATCCTCCTGGTGCGGCGGGTCGGCGGCGGCGCCGGC
>NZ_VRUW01000130.1:0-9378 GCF_008039475.1 Methylobacterium sp. WL12
CTCCAGCAGCGCTACCGCCTCGCGTTTGAACTCGGGCGTGAACTCGCGTCTCGTCTTTGCCATCAAACACCTTCCCCGCCCGCAAGGAGCGTATCAGAGGTGTCCGTGGAACCGGGGGAGGATCATCACATCGGCCGGCACGGGAGCGATCACCTTCGCTAACGGCGCGCAGACGCTTCAGGTGGACGCCAACGGCAACGTCGCCAACGTCCTCACGAGCTTCGGCCGCGAGGACACGATCGACCTGCGTGGTCTGACGGCTGCCGGTGCTTCCGCAAGCTACGACGCGGCCACGCACACGCTGACTGTGACCAACGGCGCGACTACCGATACCCTGCACTTCGACACCAGCTTCGCACCAGGTGCCAACGACCGCTTCCTCGTCTCCGACGATGGCGCCGGCGGCGCCCGACTCAGTCTTATAACTGTGCCACCGCAGCAGGGTGGCGGCACGACTGCTGCACCTGTGGCGGTCAACGACAGCTACACCGGCCTGTTCGGTGCGCAGCTTGTCGTCACGAAGGCGGCAGGCGTTCTGGCCAACGACACGCTCGCGGGCGGGGGCACGCTCACAGTGGTGGGGGTGAACGACACGGTCGGCAACACCGGTCAGGCGGTGGCGGGCAGGTACGGCTCGCTGGTGCTCGCTGCCGACGGCTCGTTCACCTACTCGCCCGATGCGACGAAGGCGCCCGCCTCGGGCAGCGTCACCGACCACTTCACCTACCGCGAGCAGGGCAACGGCCTGGGCGCCATCGCCAGCGTCGACATCGTCCTATCGCCTCAAGGCGGCGGCATGGGGACAGGTACGGGCGCGCCCCAGCTTGCCAACCAGCCGCTGTTCGGCACGATCGAGCACAGCACCACCAGCCCCGCCGCCGGTGTCTACGCGTTATACGAGGCGCTGCTCGGCCGCGTGCCGGACGCGCTCGGGCTTGAGGCGTTCGCAGGGGCGGTGCAGGGCGGGACGAGCCTGACTTCGGTGGCAAGCGCGCTGCTGGCCTCACCCGAGCGCGGCGCGCCGGTCACGGACCCGACCGCCTACGTGCAGGGGCTGTACACGAACCTGCTGCATCGCACGGCGGACAGCGGCGGCCTCACCAACTTCACCAACGAGCTGAACGCGGGCGTCTCGCAGGCCGCCGTGGCGGTGCAGATTGCCACGAGCCAGGAGGCGCAGAACGTCAACGCCTCAACCTTCAGCACCGGCGTGTTCGTGGCTGATGCATCCGAGGCGAGCGTAGCACGGCTGTACTACGGCCTGCTCGGCCGGGCACCGGACGCGGGCGGCCTGCAGGCTCTCTCGGCCTTCGTCGAGAACGGCGGCGGGGGTGCAGCCGGCGAGGCGGCCCGGCTTGATCAGACGGCGGCAGCGATTATCAACTCGCCCGAGTACGCCAGCACGCATTCGAATGGCACCGCACTCGCCTTCGTCAACGGTCTCTATGCGGGCGCACTCGGCCGGGCACCGGATGCTGGTGGTCAGACCTTCTACCTGGACCAACTGGCACACGGAGTATCGCGGGCGACCGTGGCGCTGGAGATCGCGGAAAGCCCGGAAGCGCAGATCCACCTAGTTGGGGTCATTGAACAGGGCTTCCATCTCGCGGGGTAAGCCAGCGCCTGCCGCTCGACTTCCGACGAGCCTCAGCCCGGCCAGCACCCGCTGCGCCGGGCTTTTTCGTGGGCGTGACGACCGCTTGCCCTGCCGAACCTGATCCGACAGTGCGCGACCACTACCAGGCGATGCCTCAATCGCTGCTAGGTCGGCTCGGCGATGCGCGCAGCGACTTCGTACGTTGCGGCCTTGGGGCAGACTGACACCCTGTACAAATGGAGCTTGTCGCCTTCGCTACTGCCGCATCAAATTTCAAGTCGCGAACGCCTTGCTCCTTGGCAGCTTGCGAAGCCCTCTTCTCGCGATCTTGACTCGATGTATCAAGGCTCTCGATGCTCTGACTTTTCTCAGCCTTTCGTGGCGTCTTACCAGATACGGGCGCGGTGGGTACAACGGCTAGGACAAGCCACACTGTCGCAATGACACCGCGCATCAATCGCCCTCCCCGCGAGAATGATCTTTGCGAATATGGTGTGTTCGTACGATTTATATAAGTCCAGTAAACGTCCGACAGCCAGCTTCCTCATTTCACGCAGCGCTGGCTGCCTGCCATGCCGAGATTGCCGCCATGATCGGGAAGCCGAAGCCCGCCGCAGGCGAGGAGGCTCGGGCTATCCTGGCGGGGCAATCCTAAGGTCCGCAAAGGGTGGATTGCAGAGATTTGTCTATCACCCAAGAGCAGACATTCGGTCTTGCCTGCGTCGGCTGTCCCGATGGCTTTCAGAGAGCTGTAGGAGTGGTCTGCTACGAGCGACCCAGCATATAGAACTGCGGATTGGGCCGAAGGCTGGTGAAGTTGGCCATCCGGTTGGACATGCCAAAGAACGCAGAAATGGCGGCCATGTCCCAGATGTCGTCGTCACTGAAGCCGTGCTCACGCAACGCCACGCTATCGGCCTCGCAGACGAGATGCCCGTGTTGCGAGACCTTCATGGCGAACTCGATCATCGCCTTCTGGCGCGTGGTGATGTCCGCCTTACGAAAATTTCCAGCCACCTGATCGGCCAGCAAGGGGTTCTTAGCGCGGATGCGTAGGATCGCGCCGTGGGCAACCACACAATACTGGCACTGATTGGCAGCGGACGTCGCGACGATAATCATCTCTCGCTCCGCCTTGGTCAGCCCGCCGTCCTTTTCCATCAGAGCGTCGTGGTAGGCCATGAATGCCCGGAACTCGTCGGGGCGGTAGGCCAACATCAAGAACACGTTTGGCACGAAGCCGGATTTTTCCTGCACGGCCAGGATGCGCGCTTTGATGTCCTCGGGCATGTCCTCGATCGACGGCACGGGGTAGCGGCTGACCACTGCGTGTTCGTTTTCCGGCACCGTGTTCCTCTTGGATTGTCTCGTGCCGAGGGCGAGGCCGCGGATCACTCTGGGGCGCACGATGATGATGCAGGTGGGTAGCCGCGCCTGATCCTATGGGCCGACCGCATGCCTTATTTGCCACTTATTAACAGTGGCAAATAAGGCACTCTCTGTCGAGAGTTTCACTTAGAGACTGTTCGGGAATAATCGCTACGGTGAGAGTTGCCAATTTATCCCGGCTCCTGTCGGGATGATCATCCATTGACGTAGCTAGCCAATTTTTGATGCTTCCAACTGAAGCCAACGATGCAAGCGTTGGCTCTTTGCAAAAAGAGACGTTCGACTTGTTGTCAGGTCGATTGTCCTGCAGGGATTTTGGGGAGCGCTGATGGCTACCACCTTTAATAACACCGTCTACCAGGCCGGTTTCGCCGGCACAGACGATGGCGCTCCGAGCGCATCCTTCCAAATTGATGATGCTTCGAGAAATCCTCTTACTGTGAATGGAACGGTGAATGCTGCTGGTGATCCCATAACAGTCACTGGTATTCTTCCGGGCGCCACGACATCTTCGACGACGACGTTCTACGCGACCCAGTTCGACAACTCGTCTATGATCCAGTTTACAGATACGCAGAGTGGAGCGGACAGCTCCTCGACGCGCCTCATCCTCTCGAACTCCCAAGTCTTTGGGTCGGGTACGGAGAACAGGACTCGTTTCACGTCCGATGGGGATACATCGCTCAACAGCTACTCCGCCCCTGTCTGCTTTGCCACCGGTACGTTGATCCGTACGTCTCAGGGTGAGGTTGCGGTTGAGGATCTGTCTGTTGGCGATCTCGCAATAACCTCCTCTGGCACCCTCCGTCCGATCCGCTGGATCGGGAGCCGTACAATCAACTGCGGGCGCCACTCACAGCCGTCTGACGTCATGCCTGTACGCATCCGCGCAGGCGCGTTCGGCACGAATAAGCCGGTCCGCGACCTCGTCGTTTCGCCCGGCCATTCGATCTGCCTCGACGTACTCGGTGAAGTGCTCATACCCGCATCGGTGCTGGTCAACGGTTCGACCATCGTCCAGGAGGACGTAGACAGCGTTACCTACTGGCACGTCGAACTCGACAGCCATGATCTACTGATGGCCGAAGGACAGCCGGCCGAGAGCTATCTCGACATGGGCAATCGCGGTTTCTTCGCTCGTAGCACAAGCAGCGACACGGTGACCGACCTGACTGCGAAGCCTGATGTCGATGTCGCCGGACGCACGCACGACGAATTCTGCCGTCCGTTCCACGACAGCGGAGCAATCGTGACCTTCGCGCGGGAACGCATCGAAGCTCTCGCCACGGCGCAGGGATGGCATCTGTCCGTCACCGATCCATGGGCCGGTGTCCACCTTATCGCCGACGGGCTGCGCATCAAGCCGGAAGTGAGCGGCTCGACTGCTCGCTTCGTTGCCCCCGCGGGCGCTCGTGATATTTGGCTTTGCTCACCCGCATTGGTCCCCAGCAAGCTAGGGATGAGCACGGACCCACGTCGTCTCGGATTGCGCTGCAGCGAACTCCGTTTGGGTGACAGTTGGGACGCCCGTGTAGTCGCGCTCGATGACCCGCTGCTGTGCGTCGGTTTCCACGAAATCGAACACGATGGTTCTTCACTTCGACGTTGGACTGCCGATCAAGCGCGGCTGCCCGCCGCGCTGTGGTCGAATGATGAGCGTACCGTGGTGTTACGTCTCGACCCCGTGACTGCCGCCCTCCCACGCTGGGTCATGTCGGCGACCACGGCCAGCGATACGTTGCAAGACGAACAGCACAGTCACGCAGCTTGAAGGCGAGCTGCCCTGTGGGTGTTGATGTACGAGGTGGCGCAGCACGCGCCACCTCACCTCGCATCCTGTACTGGTGCGAAACGACGGACTCACAGCCGTTTGAGACCGGTATCCAACGTGTCACCCGTCAACTCGCGGACGGACTCGTCCGGCGCGGCGCCGATCTCGTTCCGGTCGGTTGGGATGCAGGGCGTCGTCTGCTGCGCCTACCGAAGCCAGCTGAAGGCGAGTTAGCTGCGGATTGGCTACTACTGCCTGAAATTCCGATCTCGGTTTTGCGCGAGGGACTTGATCCGATCCAGCTCGCCCGCGCCTACGGTCTGCGGTCGGCGGCAATCGTGCACGACCTCATTCCCGTTCGGTTGCCTCATCTCTACGATGCAGCTGCGCAGAAGTTGTACAGACGTTACTTCCGCATGTTCGCCAGAACTGACCTGATATTCGCCACAACTGATCTGGTCGCTGGTCACCTGCGTACGTATCTAAGAACCGAGGGGCTGACGGTCCCACCGATCATGGTCGTGCCTCTGCCCGGGCAATTTTCCGATACGCCGCGCGTGCAAGAGGCGCCAATCAAGCGTCGGCCGGGCGATCCGTTGCAGCTGCTGACCGTCGCAGCTTGGGAACCGCGTAAGAATTTACTACGTCTGCTACGCGGGGTGCGCTTAGCGCAGAGCCGAGGCGGCCTTCAAATCAAACTGACGCTCGTCGGGCGTCGCGGCTGCTATCCCGAGCACGATGCCGAGATTGAAGCGTTGCTGATGACGATTGGGGGCGCAACGGCTCGCGCCCGAACCGATAATCGCGAATTGGCTGAGCTGTATGATGCGTGCCACGTCAGCGTGTATCCGTCCTACGACGAGGGGTTCGGGATGCCGGTGCTAGAGAGCCTATGGCTGGGACGCCCGTGCCTGTGCCACGCAGGCTCAGCAATGGCCGAGGTGGCACCAGGTGGTGGCACGATGATGACCGATATGGCTAACGACACCGCGATCGCCGCAGCACTTACACGACTGGCGGCAGAGCCAAGCCTGATCGACCAGCTGACAAACGCCGCACTGGCACGTCCGCTGCGCACCTGGGCCAACTATGCTGCAGACGTAGCTAGCCGCCTCCAGCTGGCTTCTGCTCCAGTTTGACAAGTCCGTACCGCGTTCGCCAGGCAGCCACGCCATCGCAGCGCGCCCGGCCTTGCACACCCAACCGCGGCGCGGCTGGTCGGTGGGATCTAAGATAGAGGGACCACAAGAACAATCGCTTTCAATCTATCGAGCTATCAAGCTTGCGAGCTTCCGACATCGCTCTGAGGCTCGCAATCATATTTTCAGGATTGCGAGCGATCGTGCCCGCTTAGGGGCAGGTTGACAGCACAGCTTGCGGGCTTGATGCGTCGAACGCTCTCGATCTGGATTGCGAGGTATCCCGCGTGCACGTCATCACGATCGCGGCCCGAAAAGGCGGGGTCGGCAAAACCACGCTCTCGATGCACCTCAGCGTTCTAGCCTCTGCGCCAGGCTCGCCGGCTCTGCTGCTGGACACGGACCCGCAGCGGTCCCTTGCGTGGTGGCACCAGCTTCGCCAAGCCGACGTGCCGAACCTGATTGAGGCCGATGCGCGCGAGCTGCCTGAGTTGATCGAGGCGGCGCGGCGGGAGGGTATCCGTCGCGTCATCATCGACACGCCGCCGCATGCAGAGGACTCAATCCTAGATGCGATGCGGGTCGCGGATCTTGTCGTGGTCCCGACGCGCCCTGGTCCGCTCGACCTAGCGGCAGTCGCGACCACGCTCGCGCTCGCCGATCGCGTCGGCAAGGTGCCGTTGGCCGTCATCAACCATGCCCCACCTCGGACCGGATCGGGCGAGCCGTCGATTGTCGCCGAGGCACGGGCTGCGCTGATCGGGATGGGAGCCAGAGTAGCCGAGACCGTCGTCGCCAACCGCGTGAGCATGTCCCATGCGATCCTGACGGGCTCGACCGTCAACGAGCATGAGCCGGGCGGAAAGGCCGCGTCCGAAGTCGAGGCGCTATGGCGCGAGATTGAAGCCCTGCTGTCCGCCCCTGTGAGGAAATCACGATGAGCGCCGCCAAGAACCGTCCGACCCTCGACAGTCTCGCCAGCCGGTTCGCCCGAAAGGATGCGCCGACATCCTCGACACCGGGGGCGCCCGAAGCCGCGACACCAGCCCAGCCGGCGGCGGCACCCGCGCGTGAGGCCGTGAAGGATAGCCGAGTGCAGATCCTGACCCGCGTGGATGCCGCAACCCGAAAGCGGCTCAAGATGATCGCGGTGGAGCACGATCGGACCATTCAGGACATTTGCGAGGAAGCGATCCGGGACTTCGTCAATCGCCATAGCAAGTGAACGGGAAAGCGCGACCGCTCGCTATCCTGCTATTAAGCATACACGATCACTTGCTATCGAGGCAGCAAGAGCATAGCTTTCGATAAGGGTTCTTCTCGAAAGTTTGGGACAGGCGCGGTCGCAAGATGGGTGAAGAAATGAAGCCAAAGCTATCTTCACCCGACGACGTGTTCGCGCCTCTCCGTGACGCCGCATCGGCTGCGGCCCGCAATCTCGGGCTCGACGCCGACGTGCAGCAGATCTCACCCGAGCACTGGCAGCGTGTGCTGGCGGCCGTCGAAGCCCGATCGCGGATGCGTGGCTTCCATCTGCCGGAAGGGTGGTGCGAGGAACTGGCCGACCAGATGGGCCGCTTCGACGGAGCCACCACAATCGGGCCGGAAAACTGATCCGATGATTGTGACGGGGTACTCCGGCGACATGATCGCGGAAGCGCTCGGCGCGGGGAGGGGATGCGATGCCGAGGTCTGAGCATACCCGCGTAAGGCGCCAACTTGGCGACACACGCGGGTCGGGCGAAAGGTATCCCCATGACGGTGATGCCTCGCCGGCCGGACCGAGTGGCCAAGTTGGCCACTTGATCGAAGGGAAGCGAGCAAGTCGCCAACTTGGCGACATGGATGCAGATGCCAGCTTGGCGCCTGCATCGGACGTGGTCGCCAAAATGGCGCCGACGTTGCCCGCTGGTGTCGCAGACTTTGCGACTCCTGCCAGCCTGCCGGCCGAGGCCGCGGCGATCGTCCAGGCGTACCAGCGCGCCAGCAAGGCCGACGCGACGGTGCGGGCCTACACGTCCGACGCGCGGGTGTTTCAGGATTGGTGCGCCCGGTATGGGTTTCGGTCCCTGCCGGCGACTCCTGAGGCCGTTGCGGGCTTCCTCGTCCATGAGGCTGAGGCGGGGCGTTCGGCATCTACCATCGGTCGGCGCTGCGCCGCGATCCGATACGCGCACAAGCTCGCCAAGCTGCCGGACCCGACCGAGGATGAAGGCGTGCGGGCCGCTCTGAAAGGCGCCCGTCGCAAGGTGGGTGTAGCGCCGAAGCAGAAGGCCGCCGCGACCGCGGACATCCTCGCGGCTCTGCTGATGCGGACGCCTGACACCATGACGGGCAAGCGCGATCGGGCGCTGCTGGCGCTCGGGTTCGCTGGCGCCTTCCGCCGGTCCGAACTGGTGGCGCTCGACGTGGCCGATCTCCGCGACCATCCCGAGGGCCTGCGCGTCATGGTCCGCCGGTCGAAGGTGGATCAGGAAGGGCAGGGGTTCGAGAAAGCGATACCGCATGGCCGCTTCATTCGGCCGGTTGCCCTGGTGCGCGAATGGCTCGAAGCGGCTGGGATCACGGATGGCCCGGTGTTCCGGCCGGTGTCGCGATCAGGGAGGGTAAGGGGTGCGCAAGTTGCGCAGCCTTCGGATGCGAGCGCGAAGGGTGGCCAAGTTGGCCATCCCCTCGGGGAGAGCGACAAGGGTGCGCCACTAGCGCGCCCTTTGGATGCAACCTCAAAGGGGGATGAATTTCTCCCCCCTCGCGGGGAGCGCGCAAAGGGTGCCCAAGTTGGGCAGCCTTCGGAGGCAGACGTAAAGGGTGGGGAAATTCCCCAACCTTCCAACGCTGGCGCCGCAAAGGGTCGGCAGGTTGCCGAGCCTCGTCTCACGACACAGGCGGTCGCGGACATCGTGAAGCGCTACACGGCGGCGGCCGGACTCGATGCCTCGACGTTTGGAGCGCATTCGCTGCGGGCCGGCTACATCACGTCGGCGGCGGAGCGGGGCGCGGACCTCGCCCGGATCATGGATCAGTCGGGCCACCGCGACCCGCGGACGGTGGTCGGCTACATCCGCCGGGCGAATGCGTTCAAGGGGCATTCGGGGAACGGGTTTTTATGACTCGCACCCGTAACTTGTCTATCGACGAGCCCGTCTCTTGTATCCGGCCATTTTAGAACGATCCTGCAGGCTTGCCGCGTGGCGTCCCAAGATCAGTCAATCCAAGCCCCCGCGCGAGATTGATGATGCTTTCAATAGAAAGGGGGACATCTTTTCCCCACTCAATATCTTCGATCGTACCCTGATCTGTTTTCAGCAGACGTGCTGCGGCAGGCAATGATAAACCCATTCCGGAACGAGCAGATGCCGCGTGGACTGAAAGATTTTGGAGTATCTCCGAGCGATATTTCGGCGTTTGTTTCATGCAAGTTGCACGCCCTTCCGCGGGCTGTAAAACGTATGCCGCATGGTCATGGTACCTATGCTATGAAA
>NZ_VRUW01000131.1:0-9373 GCF_008039475.1 Methylobacterium sp. WL12
CCGCCCATCGCGCCCTGCTCCACCGACCGCCGCCGCCTACGCAAACCAGTTGCCTGTCCGCGCATCCGCGTCTAGACAGCGCCGTCCTCTGGTGGGGCGTCGCCAAGTGGTAAGGCAGCGGTTTTTGGTACCGCCATTCCCAGGTTCGAATCCTGGCGCCCCAGCCAAAGCTCTCCCAAGTCCCTGTCAGGCCCCCGCTTTCCCGTGAACCGCCCCGCGGTTCGGGCCTGTTGCTACAAACCGCTGCTACAAAGTCCGCCCCCGGGCGGCCGGGGACAGCGTGGGTGAGATCGGGCATGTCGTCCTTCGGGGCCGGACCTTTCATTTTCGGAGGGTCGTCCCGGCGCACCTTCGCCTCCTCATCGGACGCCGCGAATTCCTGCGCTCGCTCGGCACGTCCGATCCGAGGACTGCCCGCCTGCGCGCGGCTCAGCTATACCTCGCCTCCGAGCGCATCCTCACCGCGCCGGTGGCCGACCCGATGTTCACGCCCGACGATCTCGCCCGCCTGGTCCAAGACTTCTATGCGACCATTCTCGAACAGGAGAACAGGCACCGGCTCACCGGCAGGCCCATGACCGCGGAGATGTGCGAGCGGCGCGGCGCCTACTACGACCGCCTCGCCCGCGACACCCGGGAGTCCCTGCGCTGCAACAGGCTCGACGATGCCAGGCTCGTCACCCTGAGCCTCCTCAGCAAACGCAAGATCCCGCTCGACGATCTTCAGCCGGCGGACTTCGCCCAGGCGAAGCAGGCGATGCTTCGGGCCGGCATCAACGTCGCCGAGGCGCTCAAGGCCCGGTACGCGGGCGACTTCAACTACGAACCCACGGACAAGCTCCTGACGGCGAAGCTCGCGGAGTTGCAGCCCGTGCAGGCGCCGGCCGAGACGACCCCGGCCCCGGAGCCGGCCTTCACCGGTCCCCTCATGTCGGAGGTCGGCGAGACCTTCCGGCTGAAGCAGGCCGCTCGCAAGGCCTGGGATGCGCAGACCGCGTTCCAGGCCCGGAGCACCTACCGCCTCTTCGTCGACGTGTGCGGGGACAAGCCGCTCCCCGCCTACACCCGCAAGGATGCGGCGCTGTTCCGGGATCGGATCGAACGCCTGCCGAACGACTACGGCAAGTCGCCGGTGTTCAAGAATCTGAGCGTACAGGCGATCATCGACACGTACGCCGCCCTGCCGCCGGCCAGGCAAAAGACCGTCATCAGCCAGCGCACGGTCCAGCGACACTTCTCTGCGCTCTCGGCGCTCTGGGCCACGACCCTCCCCGAGGGCGAGGTCGCCCAGAACATCTTCGAGGGCTTCCGCTTCACCGGCGCGAAGCTCGCGGTCGACCAGCGTGAGATGTGGTCCCGCGATGACCTGAAGCGCCTGTTCGCCACCCCGGTCTGGACCGGGTGCAAGTCGCTGGAGCGGCGCTCGACGGCCGGCTCCCTGATCCTGCGCGACGAGGCCTTCTGGCTTCCCCTCATCGCGGTGTTCTCCGGTCTCCGCCAGGAGGAGATCTGTCAGCTCCACGTCGAGGACATCCAGTGCGAGGACGGCATCTGGTTCTTCGACATCAACAAGCGGTCCCCGCGCATGCTGAAGAACCAGGCCGCCGTGCGCCGGGTGCCGATCCACCCCGAACTCGTTCGTCTGGGCCTTCTCCTGCGCGTCGAGGAGCAGCGCCGCGCCCAGAACGCCCGGCTGTTCCCCGACCTCAAACCCGGTGGGGCGGATAATCGGCTCGGTCACGCCTTCACCAAGCGCTTCACCTACTATCGGGGCCAAGTGAAGTTGCGCCGGCCCGGCCTCGACTTCCACTCGTTCCGGCATACGGCCACGACCCTACTGCATCAGGCCGGCGTCGCCGATAGCGTGAAGGATCATCTGACGGGCCACACCACGGCCGGCGAGACCGCCCGGTACACGAAGGGCTCGACGCTCAAGCAGCTCGCCGAGGGAATCGCACGCATCGACATCGGGGTGGATCTGACGGACCTCCACGTCGCCGGACCGACCGCCCCCTGATCGGCACGAAGTCTGAAGGCCAGGGATCCCTCTACCCCTGGCTCCCGAATGCCCGCTCCGCCGATGAGGAAGCGGAGCAGATGCCGCCATATCCGGGCACGTCGGAACTCTTCGTTTCTCCCTCCAGCGGGCCTCGCTGTTCGGGATGCGATGACGATTCGACGGGCATAGCCAGCCCATGACGGGCTCCGAGCCTCCACCGCCGAGAAGGCGGGGCGGGGATCGCCGGATCGCAAAGACCGAAGGGCATCGGCAGCAAGCGGAGGCAACGGGTTCCAACCCGGCGCATCCGCAGGATGGAGGAAAGGGTCGCCCCTGACCTCTTGGACGACCTCGCCCAGTACGGATCGGGTGATGCGGGGTCCGTCCGCGCTGGCCGCCTCCGGGCGGGAAGCGGTGCGTAAAGGCCGACAGCCCAACCCCGGCCTGCCTGTCAAAAGGTTGCACCCCCGATCTGACGGCTGACGACGGCGTGGCTCCGGGGTTCGTGAACCCCGATCCCTCCCGGATCGGTCGGGCTTCGCCGCCGCACCGGCGAAGCCTTGCTCCGCAAGACGGCCTCCTCAAGCATCCACCAGGGTTCGAGAGTGGCAGAGAACGGGGATCAGTCGAGCAGACCGAACGACCATCTCTATCGAGATGGTCCGCCGCAACGGGCGAGCGGGCCCGGGGCCAGGCGGCAGAACGCAGGGCCAGACACCGCCCCCTCCATGCCCCTGCAGACGCAGCACTTTCCGGACAGGGGCACCCCTCCCGTTTCCGGTTTGAATGCCCCCGATAGCCAATTCGTCCGCATCTGCCGGTGTCCGGGTCAGACGCCGAACACCTCCGTCAGGCACCGCCGGGGCTTCGTCCAGTCGAGACCGAGCCGGGCGAGCCCCTCCCGCGCCGACTTTCCGCCCCAGAGCTGCAACCCGCGGCCCTGGGTGTACCACCACCCGGTCCAGGGCCGCGCCCACTCGTAGGGATGTCGCTTCATCAGCGCCGCTCGGCGCTCCTCGCGCACCTGCCGGATAACGGCCAACCAGTCCTCTTGCCGCAGCGGTCCCACTTCGTCCTCGGCATCCCGCAGGGCCGAGCGGGCATCTTCATCGTTTTCGTTCACCGAGAGCATCCGAGCCCGATAGGCGTCCTCGTCAAGCCGCGCCGCATGCTCCGCCAGTTCCCAGCCGAAGCCGGGGTGATCGAGGCGCAGGGTCCGCCACGCCTTGTCCGTAAAGGGTGACAGCAGGGGCATCCCAGCCTTCGTTAGGCGCTGCCGGGCCCGGTACCCGATCCCCTGCGTCGTCCCCGTCCGGCGAAGATATGGAATCACGCCAGCCGGCCGGTCCTGCCACTTTTCCTTCAGCCCGAGCAGCAGGTAGAGCGGGGTCAGCTGCCCCGTCTCCATGTCCCGGTCCGTGACGGTCGGGTCCAGCCCCTTCGTCATGTACATGACCCGGTCGTACTGCCAGAGCGCCTTCGTCGTCGGCGTGCGCGTCCCCTTCACCACGATGTCCACCGCCGCAGGCGTGGCGACGCGGCAATGCCGCCAGAAGAACGACTTCTTCCCGTCCCGGGCCCAGCGGACGAACCGGGCCTTCACCCGCACGTCGACCGTCGCCAGCACATGGGTGTGCCGGCCCCGTTCCTGGCTATGCTCGTGCACGTAGATCGCGTGGAACGGGTAGCCCCATCGCTCCATCTGCCCGCCCGCCTCCTGCAGGAAGTCGGTCAGGAGCTTCGTCTCGGCGTCCGGCTCGTCGAGGCCCAGCGTCTGGTAGGCGATGGTGATGAAGGCGTTGCAGGTGAGCCCGTACACCTGGCCGAGGCAGGCGGCGGCGTCGTACACCCCCTGGACCTCACCCCGCGTCAGGAACCGGGCCGCCCGGGCCTCCTCCACCCAGTCGAGCTCCGCCTCCCGCAGGGTCTCGGCCACGGTCTCCGCGTCCTGCAGGGTGTGGTGGAGGTAGTCCTCCAGCGTATGGCCGAGGATCGCCCGGTTCAGAGCGGCCTCAGGCCCCAACCCAGCGGACGGCGCGAAGGCGATCTTTCCATCCTCGTCCTCCTCCAGCATGGCGAATTCCCGACGCCAGCGGGCCCGGTCCTCGGGATCGGCGATGGAGGCAAGGAAGGCGTAGCGGTCGGGTTCGTTCGTCTCGTAGCGTATGGACATCGTGATTTCCCTGAACATCAGCATTGGTCTGGGACCGGCGCACGCAGCGCCAGCCCGCTTTCATCGATCGGTGCGTATCAGCGCGACGGAGCCGGCTCGGCAAAAGGAGCCGGCAGTCGCGCACCCCGATTCATCGATCGCGCCCCGGCCTCAGGTGCCGACGGCATCACCACACGATGATCCGCATCAGGGTCCGGCTCAGTCGACGCAGCTTCCATCGCAGGAGAGACTGCCGGGACCTTCATCTCAGGTGCCGGAGCCTCAGCGCCTGACGGCACGCCGACCTCCTCTGCGCCGACAGCCTCGGCATCCGTCTCCGTCGCCGCAGAGGCCGTCATCTCGTTGGCCAGCATCTCGAACAGGTTCCCCCTGGTTTCCCGACGCACCGCCTCTGGGATAGGCTTCACGGCGGGCTTCCGCTGGGGCCGCGGGGTCGGCTTCTTCACCGGATCTAGCAGCCGCTTCAGAGCGACGCCCAGCTCGCCCGCCTCGGGGCACTGCACCGACCGGATCAGGGCACGGGTGCGTTCATCCGTCAGGTCGAGCTCGGACCACGTCAGCGCCTGCGCCCGGTCCAGAGGCGAGGCCAGCACTTCGATCTCGGCAATCTGCAAGTTCAGCAGGACCGGCCGCGCCTGTCCCTTCATCAGGGGGAGGCCTGCGTTCAGGACAGGGATATGTTCGACCGCCGTTGAGCCGGCTGGATTTGGCTCGTTACCCCACGAAGCGGCAGCGACCGAGCGCGCCGAAGTAATGTCGTAAGGGGAAATATAATTAGGAAAGTTTGTCATCGGTGACCTCTGCCTAGGTGATGCAGAGCGCCGTCCCGGACCGGGGGTGGACACGAGATACAGTCCCTGCCCACCTATATAGGCTTTTTCGGCCTCCCCCCTCACATCAGGAGGCACCTCTTCTTGAAAAACTTGAGCATGCATGCGCCTACGGCAAGCGAAGATCGAAATTCGCTCACTTGTATCAGACTCAATGTCCGGAGCGCATCACTCGATCGTTGGGGCTTAGAGCTTTGCGATTGAAGCCGCACCGGTCGTAGACCGCTTCGATACTGGCTTATAATCCTATTTGACGGGAGATCGGGAGGTGTTCCGTTAGCACTGCGCTATCCATCGCGGCGAGGGTCAGCGATCGCGAATAAATCCTAGTTCTGTAAAGCTCAGCGCACAGAAACGTTCGATCCTACGATGAAGTAGGTCGGAACCGAGACTGTTCCTCGGCTACAAGACCCGAGACGTTCTCGCATACGGAGGGCAGCGTGGGAGACGACGGTCAGTACTTCGCGGCGAAGCAGCCGGACCGCCTCTATGTGAGCAAGAGGTTCGGCAACGTCAACGACACCCGCATCATCAGCGAAATCGTCCAGGGAACACACGACGACCATTTCGCCTCCCTCAAGGACGAGGCTATCATTCGGCGGACGGCTGCTAAGCGCTTCGAGATCAAGGCAACGCTGACGGAGGATGATCGAGCTATCAAGACGTTGACTCTGCAGCAATGGAGCGTCGATGACGGGCATCCCTACGACAAGACTCACTTTTCCTTCACGGGCGCTGACATCACACGCCTTCTCGACTTCGTTGAGCGGATCAAGACCGTCCATCTCGATGGACCGGAGAAGCGGGTTATTCGTCACCGCGACCTGATGCAGGTCAGCCTGACGCCGGAGCAAGCTAGACGCCTGGTCTCAGCACGCAAAGACCTCGTGATTGACGTCGCCACTCATGAAGTCACGCAGCAGGACATCATCGCTCTAGCTTACCGGAAGCAGGAACTGTCCCTTTTCGAGAGGTTGCTTGGGGATCAGGCATTCTTCGCGGAAGAGAAGGCAAGGACGGGCAAGCGGGACGAGGCTCTTTGGCAGACGTTTTTCGAGCGAAACCCCTGGATCTTCGGCCATGGCCTCGCGTACGCCTTCATGACGGGTCTCGACGATAGAAAGCTCGAACAGGTGGTCGCCGGTTTTGACGTGGCCGGTCCGGGCAAGAGAGCGGATGGTCTCCTCAAGACTCATGCGCATCTGAGCTCGCTCGCCTTCGTAGAAGTGAAGCGACACGACACGCCGCTGGTCCGTCCATCCCCCTATCGTCCTGGCGTCTGGTCGGCCTCAGAGGAGCTGGCAGGTGGCGTCGCGCAATCGCACGAGACCGTGCGGTCCGCCGGCGAGAAGCTCGGCGAGCGCCTGCGCCCCGTCGACTCTCTGGGCGATCCAACCGGCGAAGACCTTTTCAACGTCCAGCCGCGCGCCTTCCTCGTCGTCGGTCAACTCTCCGAGTTCCGGACGAATGCCGGACCGAACATCCAGAAGTTCAGATGCTTCGAGGCGTTCCGGCGGAATCTGCACCAGCCCGAGATTCTGACCTTCGACGAGCTTCTCCATCGTGCTCGGTTCATCGTGGACGCGCAGTCGGCATCCGCGGCGGCAAGCGGCATGGCTTAATGGCACAGTCGGAAACGACGGTGGCTTCATTCCAAGTTGATGTCCGTTCGTAGCGATCGAGGAAAGGCACGGACGCCCCGGACACCACTGCTGCAACGCTCCGTGTGGCAATCGAAAATGATCTGCGGGTTAATGATGGGGGAATACATGCGGCCAGCCCTTATCCACAGCGGACAACGCGCCGACACTCTCACCATTGTCCGGTTCGCTGCGCGCTCCTCTCGCTGATAGCCCCGAATTTCCAGCGACCGTCCGATTCGGCAATCCGCCGATCAGCGCATGCGAGAAAGCATCCCTCGGGCCAGCACCCTCATCAGGTCTGGGCCGTGCACACAGGCCACCTGCAGGCGGTATTTCGTCTGCAGGTCCGTGAGACGTTGGGTCAGGTCCTCGCTTGGCCCGGCGGACGTCGAGGCCAGTATGACGGAGACGAGGATCCCGCCCTGCCGGCCGCCATCGAGGCGTGCCGTGATCGCCTGCTCGATTTGATCGGCGACGTAGCCGGGGATCTCGCCGACGTAGTCCTTCAGCTGCACCGCCACGATCCACGGTGCGTCGGGCAGGAACGGGTTGGGTATGTGAATCTCGATGTCGGCGCCCTGCTCGCCGGCTCCTCCGGTGTGGATGACGTCGACATCCCGCAGCAGGGGTACCAGGGCTGATTTCAGGACCGGCTCCCACTCTGCCGACTTCAGGACTGCCCGGAGCGGCTCGGTGATCGCGGCGGTGAGCCCAGCGAGGCTCGTCTCAACGGCGCCGGCCGTTGCCCGCTGGGCCCGCTCCAGATGGTTCGTTGCCCGCATCACGCCGTCGACCTGCCCGCCTGCCGCGATGGCGGCAAGGATCCCCTCCAGGCACTCCCGATGCTCGTCGAGATTCCAGAGGCGGGATCGACAGCTCAGCGATCGGCGCAAGGGCGCCGATACCAATTCGGAAGTGTAGGCAACACCCGCCTTCGTCAGGTTCTCGACCTGACGGACGTGGCCGAGATCACCAACGGCCGTCGGGATGTCGTAGGTGTAGGGGCCCGCAACGCGGCACAGCGAGAAGCTGCCATCTCCGGGCACATTGGGTATGAGGACGATATCGTCGACTTGGAACGAGGCGCTGGGTGGTGTCGCCACGCCACCGGACATGCGCCAGTGGCCCCAGGCCCACTTCTCGTCGTCGGTCAGCCCAGCGTACCCGATCGCCGGGTCGGCATGACGATCCCTGATCAGCCGGAGATCCTGCTCCGGCAAGTAGCCCCAGCCCTGCCGCAGCCGTCCTGCCAAAAGCTCGCTGAGGATGAAGCGGCGGTGGCTCTCGCTGTCCCGCGAGGTCCGCATCGCCCAGTACCGTCTCGGCATCTCGCCCCCCAATGGTCGATGCCCGGATGTCGGGTAAGACCTGATTCGAAGCTTGGCACAGAACGATCTGGGTGTGAGCGAACTTTCATCTGGGAACGGGGTGGTCAGATTCCTTTATACAGAAGGGAGACGAGAGCTTCCCCTCCGCCACCTACCCTCCGCCACGACCCTGACTGTCCGAGCCCAAACCCAGCCGCCGGTCTGCCGTCCCGGCCCCGTCCCGACGCTCGGCGCACCAGCGAGAATTAAGCCCTCCGTCCAGCAACTTCCGCTGCCCATCCCTGAAGCTCCAGCTGCCACCTTCCGCAGCGTGAGGCTTCATGAACCGGACGATCCCCTGCCAACCCAGCGACTTCGACACCCCGGCTGATCCGTTTAAGCTGGATCGGGCCCCCCTCATTCCCGAGGCGCTTCTCCGCCAGCACGCCTGCTTCATCCCCGGCGACACCCGGTACCGCGCCGCCTCCAGGCTCCGGCAGGCCCTCCTGCGGCAGGATCTCAGTCTGGAACCAGGCCTTCATAGACCAGGCGGCACCAGCGCCCTGCCTCCCAATCCGCTCGGGTCCATGCTGACCCCGGCCGACGCGGCCCGCGGGCTCAACTTCATCAGTCCGGAGGTCTACGCCTTTACCCGCCGCTCGCTCTCCCTGCGCGAGGAAGGCGCCTGCGTGAACGTTGATCGGCTCTTCCGCAACATGCTCTCCTCCGAGCCCCTATTGCACAACGCCTTCGTACCCCTCGCACTCGACCTCGATCTCGCCAGCCGGGTGTTCAGCCGCTTGCTGCCCGACTTCGTCCACGGGGTCACGAGCATGCGGTTTGAAACATCGCCCTCCCGAGACCGGGCCGATCCGCGCTACCTTGGCGACGGCACGGCCTTCGACGTAGCTATCACCGTCATCACGCCCGACGGCGAGCCGGCGACGCTATTCGTCGAGATGAAGTACACCGAGGCCTGCCAGGGTCCCCCGGCCCGGCGCCGCGCCCGCTACGACGAGGCCAGCCGGGAGGCGGCCCTTCATCGCGACCCCGACGCCCCTACGCTGCGCACCGTCATGTTGGAGCAGTTCTGGCGGCTGCATCTCCTGGCGGACCTCACTGTTCGGCACGGGCACACCTCGCGGGCGCACATCCTCGTTTTCTACCCGCGCCTCAACAGGCACGTGCGCACCGCCACCCGGCTCTACGCCGCCGAGCTGAAGTCCCCGGCGGCGGAGCGCACCGGCTATTCGGCCTTGGCTTTCGAGACCTTCGTCGAGGCGCTCCACGCGGCGGGCGCCGAGCCGCAAGCTCGCTACCTCCACTACCGCTACCTCGATCTGAAGCCGGTTCTCGACCTCGTCCTGGGCGAGGGCGCGATGGCCGCATCCGTGGCCCCCATTCTAGCACTGCCCTCCCCC
>NZ_VRUW01000132.1:0-9352 GCF_008039475.1 Methylobacterium sp. WL12
ATGTCGACGCTGCGCTTGCCGCCGCCACGCTTGGCTGGAGGGATCAGAGGCTCGATCAGCGCCCACTCGTCATCCGTCAGGTCGCTCGGATAACGAAGCTCGCTTCGATCGTAGCGGGTCCGGTTCTTAGTCGTCCACATCGGCAGCCTCCACACAGGCAGCCTTGAATCACAAACCCCTCACATCACTCAATATGTCGCCGGACAGACACTGAGGTTGGACGATGCGTGTTCTGCTGGTCGAGGATGATGCGTCGGTAGCGGAGAGCATCGAACTGATGCTCAAATCCGAGCGGTTCGTGACCTACAGAACCGACCTCGGTGAGGAGGGTGTCGATCTCGGCAAGCTCTACGATCACGACATCATCCTGCTTGACCTAAACCTGCCCGACATGTCGGGCTATGAGGTGCTCAGGAAGCTCCGGCTCGCCAAGGTGAAGACGCCAATCTTGGTCCTGTCGGGCATGGCCAGCATCGAGGATAAGGTGAAGGGGCTCGGCTTCGGCGCCGACGACTACCTCACCAAGCCGTTCCACAAGGACGAGCTCGTCGCCCGCATCCACGCCATCGTCCGCCGCTCGCAGGGCCACGCCGAGGCGGCGATCACGATCGATGACATGACCATCAACCTCGATCAGAAGATCGTCGAGATCGGCGGGAAGCGGGTTCCACTCACCGGCAAGGAGTACCAGATGCTGGAACTCCTTGGTTTGCGGAAGGGCACGACGCTCACCAAGGAGATGTTCCTCAACCATCTCTACGGCGGCATGGACGAGCCCGAGCTGAAGATCATCGACGTGTTCATCTGCAAGCTGCGGAAGAAGCTCGCTAACGCCAGCCAGGGTAAGAACTACATCGAGACGATCTGGGGCTGTGGCTACGTGCTTCGTGAGGGTGCGCCGGAGATGCGAGCTATGGCGAGCTAAGCAGCCTACCCCTTTAACTTCAGCGTATTAGGCCGTGTGGACGGATTTGATGAGGATGAATGCGAGGGCGAGGGGGACGAACGCTGCGAAGCTCGCTTTGGTCTTCTCGCAGCGTAAAGCGATGCGTTTGAAGCGTTTGAGCTTTCCGAAGGTCTGCTCGATGCGCGCCCTGGTCCGGTAAAGGGCTTTTGGGAAGAAGACGGGTCTCTTCTTGGCGTTGGCTTTGTAAGGAATGATTGGAGCGATGCCGCGGACGCGGGCGGCGGCGCGATTGCGCTTGCTGTCGTAGCCTTTGTCGGTGACGGCGGCGCGGGGCCTCACGTCCGGCCCGAGATCCAGCAGCGTTTCGAACTGTGGACTGTCACCGGCCTCTCCACCAGTTAGGACGAAGGCGAGGGGCAGGCCGGAAAAGTCGGTCTTGAGGTGGATCTTCGTCGAGAAACCTCCCCGCGAGCGGCCGAGCGCCTGATCCTGCTGCCCCCCTTTGCACCGGCCGCCGAGACGTGGGCCCGGACCGCCGTCGAGTCGAACATCTGCACGAAGTCGGCGGTGGAACTCAGTTCGGCCAGCGCCTCGAAGAAGGCATCGATCGTCCCGTTCTCGCGCAGTCGCCAGAACCGTTTCCAGATCGAATTCCAGTTCCCGAACTCGGCCGGCAGTGTCCGCCACGTCACGCTCTGCACCGTGAAATAATGCAGCGCTTCCAGAAACCTACGGTCGTCACGGCCCTTGTCACCCCGTCGCGAGCGAACCGCGCGGAACACCTCCAGGGCGATCGTCCAACCCGCGTCCGTCATCCGTGTCAGCATGAGCAAGCCTCCCCAAAACCGACACCCTATGAATCATCGATCCGCCGGCTCGGGAAGCCCGTCGTCACCAATCCGTCCACACGGCCTAGCTCGGGCAGGGTAAGCGCTTCTCTTTCCCGCCTCGTCGCTTCGTTGCGGATTGCCATCGGGATAGTGGCAGCCAACGCCGCCAGACTTCCCCCGAGGGGCATCGTCAAAACCACAGCGATGACACCGTAATCCGTCATCCAAGCAGCTGTTGCCAGTCCGCCGAAAAGGGCCGCCAACGCAAGCACAATCATGACATCCTCCTATGCAACTTTTGGTTGCACTGGATCATGCTCAAAGAAAGACCGGAGTTCCAGTCCGCCGCCCCGCACGAGTACGTAGCTGTTGGTAGGGTAAACCTCATCGCCTTGGGCGCAGGGTCGATGAAAAAGGTGAACTGACCTACGGGACCGCAGCGAGTGTATCAGCTGCCATACGACTGAGCAGGATCTCACGTCTGGCCTGCTGGAGAGCGATACAGGTTAGCCTCACTCAACCGCCAAGCGATCGGCTGGGATCATAGTGAAGTGCTGCCGCCTCTCACCCTCCACGACCCTAATCCGGTCCTCATTAAGCGGCGGGCTTCTGGTTTAGGGGCAGCCGTCTTGGTGACGTGTGATCCTCCCCCGGTTCCACGGACACCTCTGATACGCTCCTTGCGGGCGGGGAAGGTGTTTGATGGCAAAGACGAGACGCGAGTTCACGCCCGAGTTCAAACGCGAGGCGGTAGCGCTGCTGGAGAGCAGCGGCCGCCCGCAGATGCAGATCGCGGCCGAACTCGGGATCCAACCCTCGATGCTGAGGCAGTGGCGCACGGGGCTGATGGGTGGCTCCCTACCGCCGCGGGCAGCAGGTTCACCGGGCGCCGCATCCGCGAGCCCGGTGGCTTCCCCCTCCGACCAGGCGGCCGAGATCACTCGCCTGCGGCGTGAACTCGACCGGACGCGCATGGAGCGCGACGTCCTAAAAAAAGCGATCGGCATCTTCGCGGAGATGCCCAAGTGACGTTCGCCTTCATCGAGCAGCATGCGAGGGGCGTGTCGCAAACTCGGATCTGACACGCGGAACGAGCTTTGGCGTCCCGCTTTCACCCTTTGTTCGCCTGGGGAAGCCCGAAGCAGATTGCAAGCAGCCGGTTCTGCTCGCGCACCGTCCATGCGCCGGCCAACCCGAAGCCCTTGCGCAGCCAGAGCAGGGCCTCGAAGCCGCAGATCGTGCGCCGCGCCGTATTGAACGAGCGGAAGCCACCGACCCGCGGCATCGCCCGTTTCACCCGAAAATGATCGCTCTCGATGCCCTGCTAGGTGCTTGGTGACGTAGTGGATCGGCGTGCGCGGTAGTAGGCCTGCCTTCCGGCTCTCGGCGATAGCTGGCGGGTACGGGCCAGCGCCATCCGTGCCGATGCGGTCCGGGGCGAGAAGAGGCTGATCCGCCAGCATCTTGCGGAAGAACCGCTTGGCGGCGTCGAGGTCGCGCCGGGCCGTGAGCAGGAAGTCTACCGACGTGCCGTGCTTGTCGATGGCCCGGTAGAGGTAGCGCCACTGACCGCGAACCTTGATATACGTTTCGTCGATCCGGACCGACCCGCAGTGCGGCCTGCGGAACTGCCGCAACCGCTTCTCGATCAGGGGCGCGTAAGCCAGAACCCAACGGTTCAGGGTGCTGTGATCGACCTCGACGCCGCGCTCCAGGAACAGCTCCTCGATGTCGCGGTAGCTCAGCGGATAGCGCAGGTACCAGGAGACAGCCTGCACGATGAGCGCCGCCTCGTAGTGCCGGCCTTTGAAGTCGGCCTTTGCGCGCTGCTTCAACTTCGCGGCGATGGCAGACAGGATCATGGCCGGCTCCAGGGCGGAGGCGGCAAGCTGGTCAGGGATGGCTAACGATCCGTAAACGAAGGCCTGCTCGCGTTTGCGACAGCCCCGGTCAAGGGACAGGGTCGCCGTGTTTGGCTCACGCGGAAGGATGACGCGCGTCCCAATAAGCTTCGGTCGCGCGTCATCCGAGCTGGTCGAGGCGATCATAGAGCGCGGCAAGACGGCTTTGTGTCACCGTGGATCGATGATGGTGTCAGCTTGCAATGGCTTGCATTTGGCTGATGCCTTCGCGCAGCACGTAGCCACGACCCCAGACCGTCTCGATGTAGTTCTTGCCGCCCGATGCGGTCGCGAGCTTCTTGCGCAGCTTGCAGACGAAGACGTCGATGATCTTCAGCTCGGGCTCGTCCATGCCGCCGTAGAGGTGGTTGAGGAACATCTCCTTGGTCAGTGTCGTGCCCTTCCGCAGGGCAAGGAGTTCCAGCAGCTGGTACTCCTTGCCAGTGAGCGGAACCCGCTTCCCGCCGATCGCGACCAGCTTCTGATCGAGGTTGATGACCATGTCGTCGATCGTCACGGCCGCCTCGGCATGCCCTTGCGAGCGTCGGACGATCGCCTGGATGCGGGCGACGAGCTCGTCCCGGTGGAAGGGTTTGGTGAGGTAGTCGTCGGCGCCAAAGCCGAGGCCCTTCACCTTGTCCTCGATGCTGGCCATCCCTGAGAGGATCAGGATCGGGGTCTTCACCTTGGCCACGCGCAGGCTGCGCAGCACCTCGTAGCCGGACATATCGGGGAGTGTCAGGTCGAGGAGGATGATGTCGTAGTCGTAGAGTTTGCCCAGATCGATCCCCTCCTCACCGAGATCGGTGACGAAGGGATTGAACCCGGCCGTCTTCAGCATCAGCTCGATGCTCTGCGCCACCGCCGCATCGTCCTCGATCAGCAGAACCCGCATCGTCCGTCCCCGTAAGTGTTAAGATCCACTAATGCGTGATCCTTAACAAATCCCTGTTTTGCAGTAGGGTCCGTATCAGCGCCTTATCGGCCCATATTCGACTTGTTGTCCTGCCAAAACTTAACTAAGACAGGTCATAGCAGTCGATTATAGGGCAGTATATTTCATGTTGGACGAAGCAGTGGCAGACACAAACAGCAACGTTTTGGCGATGGCAGCCGATATCGTCTCAGCCTATGTCTCGAACAATCACGTTCAAGTTGGCGAGCTGCCGAACTTGATTGCCAGCGTCCATGCTTCCCTGAGCCGCCTCGGCGGTGAGGAGCCGACGGCGGCGCCCGAACCTGAAAGGCTGACGCCCGCTCAGATCCGCAAGTCGATCACCCCGGATGCGATCATCAGCTTCGAGGACGGCAAGGGCTACAAGACGATGCGGCGTCATCTGACCCTCCGCGGTCTGACACCGGAGGCCTACCGCGCCAAGTGGGGCCTGCCTGCCGACTACCCGATGGTGACCACGAGCTACTCGGCAAAACGCTCCGAACTCGCCAAGAGCCTCGGTCTGGGGCAGCTGCGGCGCAAGTCGGCAGCGGATGCGGCCGACGGTTCGTAAGGGGGGCTGGAGCGCCCCGGCCACAGGGTTAATGAAGCGTTGCCGTTCACGCCTCGTTCCCGTTGTGGAAAACCCGCGAAGCAGTCAGTTTGGCCCTTGTAGCGGGGCACAGCATGCACATTCGAGCCGGGGAGCGGCTGCGCCTTACACTGTGGGGCGCGGGGAGCCGCGCTATGGTCAGTCTCAACACCTACGCGGTGACCCAGCCCGCGTTGGAGGGGCTTGATCCGACGGAGGACGGCTTTCACCACGACGTCACGTCGTGGCTGCATGACGGCTTCAACACCTTGACGGTCGTGTTGATCGGGCCGCCGGGCGAGGTCCCGTTCCGCATGGTGGTTCGGCATGGCGACCAGGCCGAGCACGTGCTTGATGAGGCCGACTTTCTGCCGCTGGCGACGCCCTGGCGGCTCTGGACGCTGCGTATCGAGCGGGCAACGGCTCCCAGCCAACGTCTCTCCGGCCTTGGTCACGCCCAGCCGCGGCGGATGGCCAGCGATCAGATCATGCCAGGTGCTGTCGGCGGCGGCATGTCCTTGCGCGTCGACCAAACCAGGGCGCCGGCCTCGTTGGTGAGCATGGCGACACCAGACCAGCCCTCGAGGATCGCCTCAGCGAGAAACCTCCCTTGAGCGATCGCCTGATCTCCCGAGCTCGCCTCGATGTGGATGTGCCGCGTCTCGATACGCCCGCCACCATCGCGAGGACGGCGCAGGACCCGGAGTTCGAACCCAGAAGTGGGTACGCCTGCAAGCTGTGGCATGGCGCCGACTCGTAAAACGATTTGTTTGGCAAGGACATAGCCAAACAGGCGTGGTCAGGACTCTTTTTGGATGTTGAGGGCCTTCTTTTTTAAAAAATGCGCTGAACCGGGATCGATCGTGTCTCTGAGTGGCCCAAGATGATCTCAGCTTGTAACAGTATAAGGACAGCATCGCGTGCCTATCCCTCAGCGCCAGCTCGCTGCATCGATCCGGACTGCACAGCATATCGCTGATCGCGATGCCATCGCCGCTTTCGTATTGGATGAGGGCACGGTGTTCGCACCCCATAATCCGTTTTCACGAACCAGTGTCGGTGCACAGCGTCAGGTTTGGACCGGGTACCAGCGCGAGTTCTACTTCTCGAACATCGCCTCGCTTGGGCTGGCGTGTTTGCTGAACGCCTTATGCGCCCGTCCCGATGACGAAGCGATTGTTCAGGAGATCCTCCAGGCCGATGGCTGCCGAGCTTACGTGTATCATCCGGGCGACGGCTGCCAGATCGTCGGGGCCGTGCTGCATGCCAAGGGGACCGGAGCCCTACCGGTGATCAAGCCACTTCCACGGGGTGGCCGGCGGGGCAGCAGGCAGAGATCGACGCTTCAGCTCGACTTGTTTGCGGTCGGGTAGAGCCCCCGAAACAGGTCGCCCATCGCCCGACAGTGAAACAGGGTGCGCCAGCGTCGACGCCGATGCTCGGGGCGATCGTGGTTGATGTGACAGCGTTGGCAGAAGGCTGCGAGGTTGCGGTCGCGGTTGTTGGTGGTGTCGTGATCGCGGTGCGCGGCAGCCAGCACAACGCGGGTCGTACGGATGCGACCGAGATCTTCGATCGTCGGCAGGCTGCGCAGCGTACGGCCCTGTCCATCGCGCCACGCACCGATGCTGGCATCCCACCAGCGCCCATCACCGAGATGGTACACGGTCAGCCCATGGGGCCGACCGCAGCCCTCGCAGGCGCCGCCCGCCCGCCCGAAGCGGATCGCCGCGGAGAGTTGTGGCCAGTCGATTGGGTAGAAGAAGCGATGCTCGCGCCGGATCGGCATGATGCGAGTCTGTCACAGCTCGACCGGCAGCGCAGCCGTTGAATGAATACGACCCTTAGCCAAAGGGAGCCGTTTGCATTACAACGTCATGCAAACGGAGGCTCCAATGGCCAATGCGCTCGTGCAAACCCGGATTGACCCAGCTCTGAAAGAGGAGGCCGCAACCGTACTGGCCGCGATGGGACTCACTGTGTCTGAAGCGGTTCGGCTGATGCTGACGCGTGTGGCACGTGAGGGGACTCTGCCATTTGAGCCCCTCATTCCCAACGAGGCGACGATTGCTGCGATGCGCGAAGCCCGCGCCGGCGGCCTGCGCCGCTTCGACAGCGTGACGACCCTAATGACCGACCTCGATGCGGACGATTGAGCGAACAGGTCAGTTCAAGCGCGACTACAAACTCGAGATGAAGGGATAGCACCGCGCAACCCTCGTTCCAGATCTCACCGCTGTGCTGAGCGCTCTCGTTGCCGACCAGGCGCTTCCACCGCGTCATCACGATCATGCCCTGATTGGCAATTGGCGCGATCACCGAGATTGCCACGTCAGACCCGATCTTGTGTTGATCTATCGGCTGCCTGATGAGATGACGCTAAAGCTGGTCCGCCTTGGCTCTCATGCTGAGCTTGGACTTTGGGATTTACTATCCTGTTTAAACGCTCATCAATACGATGCATTTTTATCGAGAATGCTTCGTATTCTTCAAGATGGGAGGATTTCGATGGTGATCCCGAGACTCTTAGGAAGGTCGGCCCAGGCTTTCTGAGTGGTGAGCGCGACAGCGTTTCGCTGCTGTGCGAGGGCAAGGCAGGCATGATCGCTGAGGGAGAGATCGAACGCCTTGAGAAGCGGTCTCAGCATGCCTGTGGCCTGAGCTTGAGCGTCGTCGAAGGCATCGACCCGTAGGTGAAGTCCCCCGACAGCCTGGGCGATGCGATGTTGGGAGCCGCCGGCTTCAGCGAGGGTGGCGTAAACTTCGGACAGGGCGACGGCACTGATCCAGGCGCGTGGCAGGACCGTGATCACGCGTTGCGTCCCGGCTTCACCCTTGAGCAGGCAGAGCAGGGCTGAGGCATCGAGGACGAACGCTTCAGTCATGCTCGGCCTCCTGGTCCGGATCGTTTGCGCCATCCTGGCTCAAGGCATTTTCACCTGACGCATCGTCGGGTCGGAATGTGCCGACGATTGATTGAGCCAGGCGTACGGCCGAGGTGAGCGATCGGACATGAAGTCCGTCCTCATCCAATTCGATGATGACGGTATCGCCCACCTCGATCCCGAGTTTGCGCCGGAACGCAGCCGGAATGATCAGCTTACCCCCATCGATAATTTTAACCGCCTGCGATGCCATCACAACCTATCTACGGGTACCTGAATCTTACTTCGTACCCAAGGATTCATATCACATCAAGACAGCACGGCTCAGATCAGGGAACTATGGTCCTGGATCTGCGCATATGGCTCGACCTTCAGCTCTGATGGCGATCCAGCTTTGGGATGAAACATCAGTGAATGACTAAAAGCGCATCGCTACCGCATCTTGAGTCACTTAATGACGGTTTGCCAACGATGACAGATCGTAGAATTTATGACGGCTTGTGATACAACAGCTCGGCCGTTCGGGGGCCATCGCTCCATCTGTCACGCAATCGCTCGTTTGCGTGACAAACACGATCCTTGAGCCGTCCCCTAACAGCACGTGTGCTGAGCGGGTCTACGAGGCCGGTGGCGCTTCCCAAACGATGCAAGGGTCCGTGATGCTGATGCTCGGCTATATGCGCGTGTCGAAAGCCGATGGTTCGCAGACGACCGACCTACAGCGTGATGCTCTGATCGCCGCGGGCGTTGAACCCGAGCGCATCTACGAGGATCACGCCTCGGGCAAACGCGACAATCGCCCTGGGTTGGAGGCCTGTCTCAAGGCACTGCGCGAAAACGATGTTTTGACGATCTGGAAGCTCGATCGCCTCGGCCGCGACCTGCGCCACCTCGTCAACACCGTCCACGATCTCACCAAGCGCGGCGTCGGGCTCAAAGTGCTCACGGGACAAGGTGCCAACATCGATACCACCACCGCCAATGGCCGTCTGGTGTTTGGAATTTTCGCGGCGCTGGCGGAGTTCGAGCGTGAGTTGATCATCGAACGGACCAAGGCGGGGCTCGCCTCAGCGCGGGCGCGAGGCCGCAGCGGCGGGCGTAAGCCGAAGATGACTGCTGCTAAGCTTCGCCTTGCTCAAGCTGCAATGGGTCAGCCAGAGACTAAGGTCGCCGACCTCTGCATCGAACTCGGGATCACCCGTCAGACCCTCTACCGGCACGTCGATCCCAAAGGTCACCTCAGAGCTGATGCCCTCAAAATCTTAGGCAGAAAGGGTATTTGATACAATCTAATCTTGATATC
>NZ_VRUW01000133.1:0-8808 GCF_008039475.1 Methylobacterium sp. WL12
GTCACGCACCTCGAACAGCATCGAGCAGGTGTCCGGGCAGTCGTGCGGGCAGCCGCCGAAGAAGGTCTCGGTCAGGCTCTCGGCCTCGGCGACGATCAGGGAATCCGGCTTGACGATCTCGTTCATGTTTCCTCCGCGGTCGAGCGTCCGGTCTTCTTGGCGTTCCGGATGGCGAGCCCGACCCGTTCTTTGGGTGCACTAAATCGCAAACAATTCTAAATTTTGGTCAGGTGGAAGGGCCAAATCAGGCATAGTCCATGGTACCAAGTGTTTTATCGCGCCGGGGCGGCCCCATCGTGGTCGGTGGGCGATGGCACCGATTGTTCGGCCTGAATGGGCCACCGCCGACGAGGGTAACGGGTGGAACTGACGCTCACGCTGGACGCGACCTCCGCCAAGCCGCTGCAGGCCCAGGTGTTCGATCAGGTCCGGGCGATCATCCTGGAAGGAAAGCTCAAGGCCGGGATGGGGCTGCCGCCGAGCCGCCTGCTGGCGGAGCGCTCAAGGATCTCTCGCAACACCGTGAACGCCGCCTATGAGCGTCTTGCAGCCGAGGGCTACGTCAAGGCGCGCGGCACGGCGGGCCTGTTTGTGGAACCCATCCCACCGGACAGCCTCCTGCTGATACAGCGTGGCGGCCAGCCCCTGACCAACGGACCGGTCCCGGACGCAGTCAGCGAGCCCCTGCTCTGCTTTGCCGGCTCGCCGGGTGGCGGTGGCGACCGACCGGAACTCGATTTTTGGGTCGGACGCTCCGACCCCGCCGGGTTCCCTCTTCGGATCTGGCGGCGAACCGTGAACCGGCTCCTGTCGCAGGAAACCGCCTTCCTGACAGACTACTGCGACCCGGCCGGTCTCCCGGAATTGCGTTCGGCCATCAGCACGCACCTGCGGCGCGCCAGAGCTGTCGCGGTCACCGAGGATCAGGTCGTCGTAACTACGGGTGGGCAGGACGCTCTCAACCTGGTTTTCAACCTGCTGAGATCCCACACCCGGCAGCTCTGTATCGAGAACCCTTGCTACCTTGGAGCCTCCCTGATTTTCAGGAGCGCCGGCATGGCCATCCATCCTGTCCCGGTCGACGGCGACGGCCTGCGAACGGATCTTCTGCCCAAGGACCGGGGCAGCCTGCTCTACGTCACGCCCTCGCACCAGTTCCCGACCGGCGCGATGATGCCGCTGACCCGACGGCTGGACCTGCTGCGCTGGGCCGAGGAGACCGACAGCTACATCGTCGAGGACGACTACGACAGCGACTTCCGGTACGACGGCCCACCGCTGACCGCCCTGGCCGGCCTCGATGGAGGACGACGCGTCTTCTACGTCGGCACCTTCTCCAAGTCGGTCGGGGCAGGCCTGCGCATCGGCTACGCGACGGTCCCACGCATGTTTTGGGACGATGCGCGGATGCTAAAGGCCCGGATGAGTAACGGCCAAGCCTGGCTTGAGCAGGCCGCGCTGGCCGCCTTCATCGACGAGGGACACTTCGACCGGCACCTGCGCCGGCTGCGTCAACTCTACAAGTCGCGACGCGACTGCCTCGTCCGGGCGCTGCGGAAGACGTTCGACGAGCCCGTCGTCTTGGGTTCGGAGAGCGGCTTGCATTTGGTCTGGCAATTGCCGGACGGTTTCCCCACAGCCAGGAAGATCCAGATCACGGCACGCGAGCGAGGCATCGGCGTCTACGCCCTGTCCAGCGGCGCCGCTTACGACTTTGACCCCGCTGCACGAGATGACATGCTGGTGTTCGGCTACTCCTCGCTGACCGAGCCGCAGATCGAAAGCGCAGTGCGTGAGCTAAAATCGGTATCGAAGGATGTAGGCTGAGGCTAAAACTTGCGCAGCTTACGTCCGCCGTTGGATGCTAGCGACAATGCTCCGTGCGACCGGCTTGGATCGCAAGCGCAACGTCCGATTTAGGGCGAGGAGTTGGGGCCCGGGCAAGGTTCATTGATACTAGTCGGGGATCCAGACATGCGCTGTTTTAAATTGCGGGCAGGAGCACGATGGTCGCTCCGGCTGCCAATTGCAGACGCCTACGCCAGAGGATTGGGGTTTTCAGAGACCCTGGCGTAGGCGTCGTCGGCAAGAGCCGACGAGATCGATTTCGCACAATTCAATTTTGGATGCACTACGGAAAAGCACGCAGCAGCGCGCATTTCAAATGAATTGGCGTCACACAGAAGAAGCCAGAATTTTCATCGGCCACTTTCGGATGCCTGATGCGAGTCTGAAAGTGACATGTTTGAGGCGGATTTTGAACGTCCGCTTCTTGAAGCGAGGTCAAGGTCCGCTTCCCTGAGTTAGCCCCGAGCTTGCTTCTACCCGAAGATCCGGGATCACGCGATTCGGTCGGGAGCCACCTTACTGAATAATGGTGCGTCGTTCACCGGACGGGACTGTCGCGGATTTGCTAGCCGTCCACCGCACGGGATTGTAGTAGATTGGGTAGGACGCCTGGGGATTGGTGCCCCCTTCGCTGCGGTAATGCCCCTTGTAGGCGGCTGCCTTTAGTCGCCCATTCGCATGGATCATGAACAGCAGGCATCCTTGACCGGTCTTGCCCTGGGTCAGCGCCTTCGCCGTCGGCGTCGCGCAGGTCGTGAAGGTTCCGCCGCTCAACGTCGACACGGGCGCATGCGCCTGATCTCTGTCGTCGATGGCGACGAATGCACCGATGCTCTGGGCTGACAGATCCGCGTCGCTGAGATTTTTGTATTCGTAACGCACATAGATCGGCCGTGCGTTCTTCAGGTTGACCGGAATCTCAAACCCTTTCAGATCGTTCGCAGAGCCTTCTTCAATGGCGGTGATCCGCAATTCGATCGGCACTTCCGGGCCTTTCGGAACGAGATGGGGAACCGTCGCAGTCTCTCCGATCTGTAACTCGGATCCAGCCTTTTGATACGATTCTGCATAGGACGGAAGCGGGCTCATAGCGATCAACGTCGTAGCGAGCAACGAGAGTCTACGCATCGGCAATTACCTTTCGTTCATCAAGACAGTTAACGCTGCAGATCCAAACGTCCTGTCACACTTCCTACAGCTGATTTTTGAGCTCAATCTCGATCAGCCTGGACAAAACCTGCAGTTGAAATGCAGCAGGTTTGCGACGTCCCCGCTCTGAACCGCTGAATCGTCTAAGGGTCCTGCCAGCCGGGTCGAGCGCCGCGTAGGTCGTATTCAGCACCGATCTGACCTACGCGACCGTGTTCACGGACCCGCCCGCGATCCTGCGCCTGATTCGTAAGGCAGCATCCGACCCTGTGCAGAAGCCGGGAATGCCTGCTTGCAGGGAGGCTCAGCGAGGCAGTGACCTACTTCCCGGAACAGGTGGGAAGCGGAAGCCCTTCCTTCGCTACTTAATCAACCGAGCGGGGCAGGGTCGGAACGAGCTCTGTCGACACCGACAAACGGAAGTCGATCCGAAAGAGCGAAAGCCCCCTGTCGCTGAGGACGTCCATCTGCCAAGCCTCGCCGTTCTCCAGCCGTGAGGCCTCATCCCTCAACACCTCCGCGGCATAGCGGATGGCTTCAATCCGAGCCGCACGGATGTCCGGAAGGACCGTCCCTTCCGTGTCCCACGAGTCCTGACCATCGTGGATGTTGAAGTAGTAGCGCTGCATCCCGTTCTCCGCGCGCGTAGGCGGGAGCGAAGGACGCTCTCAGCCACCGGCGCCCGAGGGACGATGGCCGGCAATCTTAATCTACGTGGGCGCGAGACGATTGGTTTCAGCAGCTCGTCTGATGGATGGCACCCAAAGTTGGTCTGCTTTCGACCGATCTTGTTGAAAAAATCGCAGGAGGCTCTTCAGGCGATACCCAATGCGAGCCCCCGAGGAATTTTTATCCCTCATGGCGGATCATTGGCCTTAGCTCGCCTTGCTCTTGGCAAGACGTCAGCAGGAACTTCTACGTCTGCAACGGCCCGCAGTGCTCATTCGGCCCGCTCCCGGAATTTTAAACGAAATCGACCCTTTGCAGATTCTCTAAACATCCACTCTCAGACCTTAAAGAAGTTGCGTTGGACGACAAGATGGGACGATTTTAGTCAACAAGCGCTCGAAATCAAATAAAGTACCTAATTATTAATAACACAAATCTACAAAAACACTGATTAAGTCTGCGTCTATGCCTTAATAGTTTGAGCTATTGCGCGCCCAAGGCTCATTAACATCAAATTGGCAGCTTGGTGTAATTCAGGTGGGGCATCAACAGGAAGAGATTGCTTGAGTGCGATACCAAGATCCGCGGCATGCTCGAGGGTTTTTCCCGACTTCGGTGGATTGCCGAGGATATAGCGTTCACCGCCGTCACGCATCTCAGTGATATCGATGAGGATGCCATGCGATCGTGCTGGTTGGCCCGCTGCATCGTGGTAAGTCCGCCCGCGACTAAGGAGCCACCGGACTGTTCCATCGTTTTTGAACACTCTGTATTCGGATAGCACCAAGCCACCCACCTGGACAGCTTGAAGCATGTGCTCCATCAGCCACGTCATATCCTCGGGATGGATCGCCTTCAAAGCGATGGGGCCGCAGATCTCACAATCGGCAAGCTCCGGATCGCCTGTGAGAAGTAGTGCTGCGCCTTCGTCGTAGGTGACTACGCGCCGGACATGATCCCACATCCAAGTACCGACGACACATGATGCATCAAGGGCGGCACGCAGGTGCTCAAGATCAGTGTGTTGGCTTATAGCACTCATGCCCACGGGCGAAACCTCCAGCCTCTCCCTCCCGAGGGACGGAATATTTTCGAAAATTAACATATGCAGTTGCAGGCTTCGAACGCAACCCCGCCCCGTGCTGAAGATAACAGGTGGCGCTCGCTGCTTGCCATTCCTGCGAGATCGCGAGATTGCGTAAAGAGATGTGAGGAAGATGGCGAACAACACAAAGGACTTGACCCGTATCGCCGACGCTCTTGGAGTGCCGCTGTCTGATTTCTACGAAAGTCAGCCTTTTTGCGAATTAGACAGCACTCTTAATGTCGTAGAAACGGCAGTTTTGCTTAAACAAATACACGCCTACTTCGGCCGGTCAAATCTTGAAGACCGCAGAAATTTTGTCGTGGAGCTACAATTAATGATTTCTAAATATTAATGTAATTAAGCTTAATTTCTACACGATAGTGGCGACGCGAGCTACCCACCATGCGGGGAAGTTGGACAAACCTCCATAAAGAATGTGAGGCCTCCTTTCATAACAAGCTGAACAGCTTAGCTTTTGGGTGAGCTGCGAGCATCGTGGGTGTTGGGCTGGTGTCTGACGCTCACCCAGGAACCCCGACGTGGACGCCCACCGTCCGCGCCGAGCTTACGCGCGAGAGCCTGCCCCGCGGTTATCCGTTGTCCCTCTTCGCGATTTCGCGCAACCAGCACTCAGCCGACATGGTGGCTCCTAACGCTGTGGCGAAGGCGTAGGGAGACTGGGTCACTGACGTGGTGGACAACGCGGTAATGGTCCAGCGAAAGGAGCCCGGCTGTTGGTCGTTTGGGAACACTGAGATCACATGGTCGCGTTTTGTAGCATATGTCATAACCGGACCATGCCACGTGGGTGCGCGCCAACTAAGGCCAGATTAACCCCGGCCGCTCCGCGCAGGTGTCGGTCCATGCTCTTCATCGGCAAGGGGCTGCCTCAGACATCGTATCAAGCGCTGCGCGGTTCCAGACAACAGCTTCGCCGAACCGGCGAGGGCGAAGCCGCTCTCCACCCTCCACGAGGCTCCTGAAGGCGTCGGGATCAAGGTCGCTAGCCGCACGTAGGCTCGCGAGCTTCTCCCTCCACGTCCTGCTGCACATGACCGAAGAGCCGGAGCCCATCGCCTCCGAGTTGCTCGCCTTCGCTGGCAGTTTGAGTCGCAATCTCTGCGCCGGTAAGCTTACGTCTGAGGAACAGCGCCGACGGTTCATCGAAGCGGCACGGGCGGCTGGTGCCAGCGCGGATGAGGCCGAGTTTGATGCCGCACTAAAGTGGATCGCACGGCCAAAGGCGCCTAATGAAATTTAGCAGGGCTGATAGACCGGGCCGCCGTTACAAGACCGCGAGCGATCAGGATCAAGATTAAACGCAGTTGTGCGGCTTGAGCCCACACCGGTCCCGGTTCGTGAGACGCACCCTGACGCGGCGCAAGCGAAGATGAGGATCGCGATCAGACTTTTGCGCATTATGCCCCGCCGCTCCGACAAGCCAAGGCGTCGCAGGGGAATAGGGCGCAACTATGCCGACCCCCCGACCATCCGGAATGTAGGCGCCCACCAGGTCCAAAGGTGCATCGACTGTTTAGCGGTGGAAGACGCCGCTGGGTTTGATCTCGCCCTGCAGGAAGCGTTCGCTGTAGCCCATGGCCAGGGGAAGCGCTCCTACGACGAGCAGCATGAGGATGGGGCTACCAATCATGCCCGCCACGAGGATGAGAACGCCAGCGCCGAACACCAACGCGCCGAGGATGATGAACTCGTACAAGTAGGGGGCGAATGGATCGAGGCCCGAGTACCAAGCTGCGAGCGTGCCGATGGCCGTGCTCGTGAGCCAGAGCCGGAGCATTCCTTATCCATGCGTCGTTGAAGGATCAGATGGGCAAACCCACTCCAAGTGCTGCCCCCTCCCCTCACAGCGACAGCTGTCATCCCGCGCCCAGGAAGCCCCAGCACCGGCGGGGCGCGGGTTCAGCGCCCTAGCAGCACAAGAACCCTTCAAGCGTATGGGTGAGCGTTCTGAAGCAAGGCTGATTACCCTGGCCAGAACCGCTGGGGCGGTGGCACATATTCGCTCATGTCCACGCTCACCCAACCCCCTGTCTGGGGCCTCCTCACCCGATCCAGCTTGGATGACCTGCTGGAGCTGTCGGCCGGAGGAATGCCGGGGGTAATCACCGTCGATGCCACAGCGGATCACGCGATGGCCGCGCCACTCGTTGGAATCACACGCCTGATGATCCAGCGGGCTCAGGCTCTCGCTGGCCTCACGCTGACCGCCACGGGTGCGCTGAGCCGCGCCGACGTTCGGGCGCTCTTCGATGCCATGACCTGGCCCGGCTATGACAAGGCCCAGGTGCTCTCGATGAACAAGGTGCTCAACGAGATCGATGTGATGCCCGTGGAGGCTACCCGGATCATCGCGCAAACTGCCAAGCTGCTTCGCAAACGGCAGCGGCGGCTGCTGGTGACCAAAGCTGGTGCAACGCTTGTTCGTGACGACCAAGCTGCGGATCTGTTCCGTTGCCTGTTCGAGACGATGCTCTGGCGCGTCAACCTTGGCTATTTCGACCGCGTGCCCGTGGAGGCCTGGCCGCAGAACCACATCGGCATCGTGCTGTGGTGCCTTTCCGTCATGTCGCCGGAATGGATCGCTCGCGAAGACCTGATGCGCAGCTGTACGGTTTGGGACCCCGCGCTGGACTACGGCCCGGCGGATTTCGCAGGGTTTGCTTTCGAGAGCCGGGTGCTGCGGCCGCTGACGTGGTTGGGTTTGTTCGAAACACGGCTGTTGGGTGATGAAAGCGCCCCGTCGTGGCGCCGTGATCGGCAATACCGGAAAGCCCCATCGTTCGATCGGGCAATCCGGTTCCGCGTGGAGGTCGACAAGCCGGTGGGCCTCGCGCACTGATTGGTCGCCACGGGAGGCATGCGAAGGCCGTTGGCAGCGGCGCGGTCGCTGGATCTTGACGTTCTGCGCGCAAGTAGCTGGCGACGACATTGGCCCGCCTAAGCTCTTGAGAATACGCTCATAAAAACCGCTAAAATGCAGCGTTTCGCCGTCTGTGCGGTGGACCGTGTACCCGTGGCAGACGAAGCGTTGAACGGCATGATGAGCCATGCCGTTCACCGTCGCTCCGGAGCGATCAAGCTGCCTTGGGCTTGCGCCGCTCCGCCATCATCAGGCCGCGTGCCTCGGCGGCGGTGGCGATCTGAGAGTCCAGCTCCCCCGCGCGAACCGCCTCGATCAGCGTATCGATGACCGACGGCAGCTTATCGAGCGTGCCCACCTCCACCGCCTGCTTGCCCTTGGCTAGCTCCAGCGGCTTGCCGCCCACGCGGGCTGCGAAATGCACGGTACCCGTGCCGTCCTCGAACCAGCCCTTGCGCATGCGGCGGCTCACCTCCACCCTGACCCGCTCACCCGCCTCGTTTTTACGGGAAACGAGGTTCTTGGGTGGCGTGTAGAGTTCGCCGGCCGCCACCGCGCTGGCGAAGGCCCGCTGATCGGCCAGGCTGCCCAGCAGCTTGTCACGAGCGCGAGCCAGCGGATCGCCAGCTGTGACGATGGGGGCGGCGTTGCTAAGCTTGAGAGTTTTGAGCACCGACATTTACGTCTCCGTTGGATCCCGTGTGGATCTCATGCCGGGACGCTACTGCCATTGCCCTGCCGTTCAACCGAAGATTATTTCTGGCTCTGGCTTTGTGTCAGACACGAAGCCTAGACTGGTCAGCCCCCATTGAAGTGGTCCGCCCTTTGGTATGGCTTTTGAGCCTGGAGGACGGACGAGATGGCAAAGCACCCGAAGCCCGAGGAGATCGTCACGAAGCTACGTCAGGCGGACGTTCTGATCTCCCAGGGCCAGAGCGTGGCCGATGTAATCCGCGCGCTCGGTGTGAGTTCGGTGACGTACTACCGGTGGCGGCGTGAGTTTGGCGGCCTGAAGTCGGATCAGGTTCGACGGATGAAGAGTCTTGAGACCGAGAATGCTCGGCTTCGAAAGGCAATCGCCGATCTCACCCTCGACAAGCTGATCCTGCAGGAGGCGTCCCGGGGAAACTTCTGAGCCCCGCGCGCCGACGCGCCTGTGTCGAGCACATCATGC
>NZ_VRUW01000134.1:0-8299 GCF_008039475.1 Methylobacterium sp. WL12
CCCGAGAACCCGCCGCCATCCGAGAAGCCGCCGCCGAACCCGCCCGAGGTGCCGCCGCTCCATCCGCCGGAGCCCGGACCCGGCAGGAAGACGATGCCCCCGCCGCGCCCGCTCCCGCCGCGGTTCATGCGCCACGCGACGAACAGGACCAGGAGGAACAGGCCGACGAAGAGCGCCACCTGCGTCGGGTCGACCTCGTCGGCGCGGACCTTCGGCTTGCGCTGCCAGACCTCCGCGTCGCCCGCGAGGATCGAGAGGATGCCGTCGACGCCGGCGGTGATCCCGCCGGCGAAGTCGCCCTCCTTGAAGCGCGGCGTGATCGCGCTGGCGATGATCACGCGGGACAGGGCGTCGGTGAGCGCGCCTTCGAGGCCGTAGCCGACCTCGATGCGGACCTTGCGCTCGGCCGGCGCCACGATCAGCAGGACGCCGTTGTTGGTCTTCGCCTGGCCGATCTTCCACTCGCGGAACAGGCGGTTGCCGTAATCCTCGATCGTGGTGCCCTGCAGGTTCGGCACCGTTGCCACTACCACCTGGTCGGAGGTCTTGTCCTCGTAAGCCTTCAGCTTGGACTCGATCGTCCCGCGCTGCTCCGGCGTGAGGATGCCAGCGGCGTCGACGACCCGTCCGGTCAGCTTGGGGAAGCTCAGCTCCGCGCCGAGCGCAGCCGCCCACAGCCCGACGCAGGCCGCGAGGGCGAGGACGAGGGGGAAGGCGAGGCGCGCGCCGCGCAGCATGCGCGAGGTGCCCTAGAACTTCACGTTGGGCGCACGCTCCGCGTTCGGCGTCGCCGTGAAGGTCTCCATCGGCTTCGATTCCGGATAGAACCACGAGGCGATCCAGCGACCGGGGATGGTGCGGATCTCGGTGTTGTAGGCCTGGACCGAGCCGATGTAGTCGCGCCGCGCCACGGCGATGCGGTTCTCGGTGCCCTCGAGCTGCGACTGCAGCGCCAGGAAGTTCTGGTTCGATTTCAGGTCGGGGTAGGCCTCGACCGTGGCGAGCAGGCGCCCGAGGGCGCCGCTGAGCTGGTTCTGCGCGTCTTGGAACTGCTTGAACTTGGCCGGGTCGGTGATCGTCGAGGCGTCGACCTTGACGCTGGTCGCGTTGGCGCGGGCCTCCGTCACCTTGGTCAGGGTGTCCTGCTCCTGCTTGGCGTAGCCCTTCACCGTCTCGACGAGGTTCGGGATCAGGTCGGCTCGGCGCTGGTACTGGTTCTGCACCTCGCTCCAGGAGGACTTCGCCTGCTCCTCCAGGGTCGGCACGCGGTTGATCGCCCCGCAGCCCGAGAGGCAGGTCGCGAACAGCATCGCGATCAGCGCGCCGGCGACCCGGGCGATGAGGGGGCTGGTTCGCGGCGTCGCGAAATCCGCACTCGACGACATGTCCACCACTCCTGGAAGCTGCATCCGGCCCAGCTTGGCCGTACTTCACGTCCGCGTGAGATAGGGGCTCGGACCCGCCGAGAGAAGGGCCGCGCCGGCTTTCCGCGACGCTCGTCCGGTCCGCCGTCACGGGCCGTGCCCGAGGTTGACAAGGCCACCCCCGCGGTGCGCTGTGCGCGCCATGGATGACACGCCCCATGCTGCGGCTGACAAGCCGCGCGTCGCCATCACCTATTGTACCCAGTGCAACTGGCTCCTGCGGGCCGCCTGGATGGCGCAGGAACTGCTCTCGACCTTCCGAGACGACCTCGGCGAGGTCGCGCTGATCCCGGCGACCGGCGGGGCGTTCTCGATCACCGTGGGCGCCGACACCGTCTGGGAGCGGACCCGCGACGGCGGCTTCCCCGACGTGAAGGTCCTCAAGCAGCGGGTGCGCGACCGGCTCGATCCGGGGCGCGACCTCGGCCATATCGACCGGGCGCGTCCGGAACCGTCTCGATCGGATCCGACCAAGTCCGACCCGCCGAAGTCCGACCCGTGATGGCGCGATGCTTCAGGACCACGCCCCCGCCGCCGAGCCCGGCGAGATCGCGGATGCACCGGTGAGCCCGAGCGAGCTGCCCGCCGCGCCGGTCCGCCGCGGCCCGCCGCCGAACTGGCTCCGGCGGCGCATCGCGCGGCTGGAGCGCAACGGCGCCTCGACGCAGGTCTACCTCGTCGCGCTCGTGATCGCTTTGATCGGGCCGGGCCTGATCTTCACGGCGATCCTGCTCGCCCGCTACGCCTCCGTCGAGCGCGCCCGCTTCGAGCAGGACGCGCGCGAGAACGTGCGCGGCATCGCCCTGTCGGTCGACCGCGACACCGCCGGCCTGGTCTCGGTGCTGCAGACGCTGGCCACCTCGCCACGCCTCAAGGACGGCGAGTTCGAGGCGTTCGACGCCCAGGCGCGCCTCGTCCGCGAGGCGATCGACCTCGACATCATGCTGCGCCGGCCGGACGGGCAGCAGATCGTGAACACCGGGATCAAGCGCGGCGGCATGCTGCCGGTCACCGCCCTGCCGCTCGACAAGGAGGTCGCCTCGGGCACGCAGCGGGCGATGGTGACGGGCTTCCTGCCGGGGCCGATGCCGAGCGACGCGACCTACGCGGTCGCCGTCCCGGTGATGGTGGGCACGAACGTCGCCTACATCCTGAGCTTCAACGCGCCCTTGAGCCGCCTCCAGGCGATCCTCGCCCGAGAGGTGGTGGAAGGCTGGACCACCGGCATCTCCGACCGGCAGGCGCTGGTGCTCGCGCGCCTGCCGGACCCTGGCTCGGTCGTCGGTCGCCCGCGCCTCCAGAGCCTGCGCCAGATCCAGACCGAGACCCCCGGGGTGTGGGAGGGCAAGGACCGGCAGCATCGGCCGGTCGTGGTGGTGGAGGCGCGCTCGCGCCTCACCGGGTGGACGGTCGGCACCAGCATCCCGCAGGCCCTCGTCGACGCCCGGCTCCGGCGCTGGGTCTGGGCCTTCGGCGGATTCGGCCTCCTCGTGCTGGCGACCTCCTCGGCGCTCGCCGTCGTCCTGTGGTCGCGGGTCTCGCGCCCCTTGCGGCAGCTCGCGGCCTCCGGGCCGGCCCTTTCGCGCGGCGAGGCGATCCCCCGCATCGCCTCGCCGGTGCACGAGATCCGCCGGCTCGGCGACGTGCTCACCGACGCGTCCCTGCGCCTCAAGACCCGCGAGGGCGAGCGCGACCGGGCGCTCGCCGACACCCGCCGCGGGCTCTCGGCCCTGCGCGAGAGCGAGGCGCGCTTCCGCCACATGGCCGATTCCGCGCCGGCGCTGATCTGGATGACCGACGAGGACGCGACGATCAGCTTCGCCAACATGCACTTCGAGCACATCTTCGGCATGCCGGCGACGGCCCTGGCCAACGAGGGCTGGCACAAGATCATCCACCCCGACGACCTCGCCGGCTTCTCGACGACCTTCACGGAAGCCTTCGGGGCACGAAAGCCTTTCCGCACCGAGGTCCGCGTGATCGACCGCGACGGCGCGGTGCGCTGGCTGCGCTGCGAGGGCGTGCCGCGCCTCGACGACGGCGGCACCTTCCTCGGCTACACCGGCTGCAACGTCGACATCACCGACGCCAAGTTCGCAGAAGAGCACCTGCTGCTCCTGATCCACGAGCTGAACCACCGGGTGAAGAACACCCTGGCCACCGTGCAGTCGATCGCCAACCAGTCGTTGCGCGGTCTCGAAGGCGCCGAGGCGGACGCGGCCCGCGCGGCCTTCGAGGCCCGCCTGCTGGCGCTCGCCCGCGTCCACGACGTCCTCACCCGCGAGAGCTGGGAGGGGGCCGAGATCGGCACCGTCGTGGCCGACGCGATCCGGCCCCTCGACGCCACCGAGGTCTCGCGCTTCCGGGTCTCCGGGCCGCCCTTACGGCTGCCGCCGCGGATCGCCCTCTCCATCGCCATGGCGCTGCACGAGCTCGGCACCAACGCGGTGAAGTACGGCGCGCTCTCGCGGGAGGGCGGACGCATCGACATCGGCTGGACGATTCGGCGCGACGACGAGGTCTGCCTCACCCTGCAATGGGTCGAGAGCGGTGGGCCGCCGGTCGCCAAGCCCACCCGCACCGGCTTCGGCTCGCGGCTGATCGAGCGCAGCCTCGCCCGCGAGCTCGCCGGCGAGGTCAACCTCGCCTTCGACCCCGGCGGCGTCGTCTGCACGATCGTCGCCCCGGTGCCGCCCCCCGGCCTGCTCGAGCGCAAGGGCGGCACCGACGTGCCGCGGATCGCCCCGCTCCCGCGGCTGGGGTAACGGCGCTCGGGTTTCGGGTGGGGGCGAGGTAGCCGGGTCGGAGAGCCTGTCGGTTTCCTGCCGAATGCCGAAGCTGAACGAGCCTCCGTCCCACCCACCCCTCATCTGACGTGCTTTCGCGAAGCGGAAGCCTCGAAGGAGGCCTTCAGTGGTCGCGTGTCCGGCTGGAGGGCTCCTTCGAGGCCGCTTGCGCTGCACCTCAAAATGAGGGGGGTGGGTGGGGTGAACCGTAGAATATGAAGCCGCCGCGAGCTGATGATCGCGGCGGCGGGTCTTCAGACCGGTGGGGCGTCGGGGCCGGATCAGAACCGGTAGGTGAAGTTGCCCTTCACCGCGTGGTCCTCGGCGCGGGTCCCGACCTGGCCGGTATAGGCGACGCCGAGGGTGGCGGCGGCCGAGACCCGCAGGTCGAGGCCGGCTTCCGCTACCAGGGCATCGCGGTCGATCGGGATGCCGGCGGTGAGGAAGGCCGGGCCGGTGGCGCCGAAGGCGAGCAGCGCGGTGGGCACCACGTCGCCGAAGGCGCGGCGGTAGCCGAGGAGGCCGTGGGCCGAGACCGGCACGCCGAGGCCGAGGTCGAGGCTGGTCTGCGCCCGCACGCCGGCGGTGGCGGTGCCAAGGTCGTAGTCGCGGGCAAAGCCCGTCAGCGCGGCGATGCCGCCGGTCTCGGTGAAGCGGTCGCGGCCGATCGAGACGTAGGCGCCGCCGACGAAGGGCTCGATGTAGGAGAGCGTCGTCACCGGGACCGGGGCGGCGTCCTTGCCGATCGGCGGCGTGGCGCCGCCGAAGACGAACTTGTAGCCGAGTTCGCCGAAACCCTGGATCGTCGAGCCGCCGGTGCGGGCGCTCGGCGTATCGGAGACGCCGGCGAACAGCACCGTCCGGCGCAGGCGCGCCGCGTTGTCGGCGTAGACCGCGCCGAGCCGCAGCGAGACCGGCCCGAGCTCGTACCCGCCGTAGACGCCGCCGAAGCCGCTCTCGATCGAGCCGGATTGCAGGCGGCCGGCCGTGTCGAGGCTGGTCGAAGTGTAGCCGCCGGCGACGCCGACGCGGAAGCCGCTCTCCAGACGCACGTCCGCGCCGAGCACGAAGCCCGAGGTCTGGCGCGACAGGCTCGCCGCGTTGCCGTCGGTGCGGGCCTCGCCGAAGCTGCCGAAGCCCTGGCCCCAGAGCCCGAACACCCGCGGATCGAGGGTGCGGACCGCCACCGGCGTCGGCGCGGCGCGCCGGCCGGGTAGGTCGGCGGTGTAGGCGGCCGGCAGGCGGCCGTAATCGGCCCCGTCCGCGTAGCCCGGCGTCGCGCCCCAGCGCATCCGGTCGAGGATCGCCTCGCGGACGAAGAACGCCGTCTCGAACTCGGCCGAGATCGCGCTGGCATGGATGTCGCCGGTGAGCGCCCGGAATGCGCCGACCGCCTCCGAGGTGGTGAGCCCGACGGTGTGGTCGTAGACGCCGGCGCCGGGGCCGGCGGCCTGGATCGCGTTGGCGACCGCGCCCTGGTTGCGCGTCTGCGCGATCGTCGCGAAGGCGACGTCGTTGCGCGTCAGCGTCAGGTCGACCTCGGTCGGCTGGTAGCGCAGGGTCGGGGTGAGGAAGGCGAAGTTCGCGGTGACGCCCGAGAACTGGCCGGCGACGCCGCCCGCCGCGGTGAGGATCGCGTATTGGGTGCGCGGATCGTAGCTGCCGGCGGCCGCCAGGACCTGCACGGTGCCGCCCGCGAGCGTCGCCGCGCCGCCGACGGCGAGCCGGTCGGACTGCCCGGCGGCGTTGGCCTCGACCTGGAACGTCGAGCCCGCTGCGAACGCCGCGTTGCCCGAGACCGTCAGCGTGCCGATCGAATTGCCCGGCGCCACGGTGCCGCCCGACAGCGCGGTGATGCCGCCGACCGTGCCGGTGCCGCCCAGCAGGCCGCCGCCGTTGACGGTGACGAGGCCGGCGATGGTGCCGTTGGCGTAGAGCGCGCCGCCGCCGCCGATTCCGACGTTGGTGTTCAGCGTGTCGGCGGCGTCCATCCGCAGGGTGCCGGCGACGTTCCCGAAGTAGCCCGCAGCCGAGTACAGGTCGAGGCGGGCCCAGTAGCTCAGGTCCGTCCCGTAGAGGGCGGCGAGCGCGTTGGTCTGGGTGTTGACCAGGATCTGGTTGATCGTGCTCGTCTGCAGCGTGCCGTAGAGGCCGCCGTTCGGGGCGATCGTGCGCGCGGCGGCGGTGCTGCCGCCGTAGAGCGGCGCCAGCAGGATCGAGGCGTCGGGGCCGTTGGCCGGGGCCGCCTCGCGCGGGGCCTGCGCGAAGGTCAGGGTCGGCAGGCCGTAGGTCAGGCGCGCCTGGTAGAGCGCTTGGTTGGCGGCCGAGGGCAGGTAGGGGTTGTTCACGGTGTTGGCCGCGCTCGCCGCGCAGGCCGCGACGGTGTTGCCGCACTGCGCCGCCTCGTAGGCCTGCAACTCGGCCGCCGCCTTGGTGAACAGGCCCGGCACGTTGATCGCCGTGCCGGTCGTGGCCGCGTTGTTGACGTAGGCCGGGTTGGTGAAGGCCTGGGCGAGGTCGTAGGCCGAGAACGCCCGCGAGGCGATGATGTCGAGCGGGTAGTGGACGCCGAGCACGATGCGGCTGTTGCCGTAGTCCGACGCGCGCAGCAGCATGTTCTGGTACTGCTGCGGCACCAGCATCGCGAGCAGGTATCCGTCGGTATAGGCGTACTGCGTGTGGCCGCTCGGGAAGGACGGGTTGGTGGCGATGCCGCTCAGTGCCGTCGGGTCGAAGACGTTGTAGCGGGCCTGCGCGACCTGGATCGGACGCGAGGAGCCGTAGACGTCCTGGCCGGCTTGCGTGTTGCGCACGCCGTAGGCGAGGTCGAGGACGCTGTCGGAGCGGTTGGGCAGGGTGCCGGTCGTCCCGGCCGCACCGGCGGGGGATCCGGCGGGGATCGTGTAGGGACCGGTGGGCAGGGTGTAGCCGGCGGGCGCCACCGCCGGCACCGGCACGTAGCCGGCCGGCGTTGTGCTCGGGTTCGTCGCCGCGCCGTTGGCGAAGTAGTTCTTCGCGACGCCGAGGTCGGCGCTGAACACGCTGTAGGCCTGGTTCAGCAGGTTGAAGGTGCCGGTCAGCGGCCCGGAGGTCGCGTTGCTCGCGCGGATGCCGGTCTGGTAGATCGCGCCGAGCTGCGGCCCGAGGCCGCCGACGGGCTGGACGGGGCTCAGGCCGCCCGCGCTCTGCGGCGCCTGCGACGGCAGGCCGCCGGCGATGTTGTCGGCCGGCCCGAGGTTGACGCGGGTCCCATTGGCGAGGGTGATCGTCGTGGCGAAGGCGGCGCTGCCCGGCAGCGCCTTGTCGCTGATCGCCTTCTGCTGGTCGGCGACCGAGGCACCCTGGTTCTGGGCGATCGCCTGCGAGAGGTTGAGCTGCAGCGTCTGCTGGCCGACGGTCGTTCCGTTGAGGCCGAGGAACGGGCCGAGCAGGTTCAGCACGTTCACGTTCGACGGCGTCGTGTTGACGGTCTGCGCCTGCGCTGTGCCGGCCCCGTAAGTCGCGACCATCACCGTGATGATCGACACGCCCTGCTTGAAGTCCATGATTCGCCCCCTCGCGCCGCTCGTCGCGCTCGATGGCGAAGGACTATCGAACTCTAAGGCCGAGTCTTCGTCATAATCCAGTCACAATATTCACGCCGATCCAGCGTTGCCGGAAAGCAACATTCAAGAATACAACGTCGGCTAAGGACCAGGATTGGTGTCGGCCATCCATGGCGTGACTTGGCGCTACTAGGCGCGCCGCGACGGCGTCAGGCGCAGCCCGGGCGCGGGGCGTTCGAGCAGCACTTCGCGGCGGAAGCGCACGAGCCGCGCAGGACGGCCGGCGGTGCCGCTGGTGACGCCCTCGGTCTCCTCCACCAGCCCCTGCTGCGCCACCAGGCGGCGGAAGTTCTGCTTGTGGAGCTGCGCACCCGACAACGCCTCGACGGTGCGCTGGAGCTGCAGCAGCGTGAAGTGCGGCGGCATCAGCTCGAACACCACCGGGCGATACTTGATCTTGCCGCGCAGGCGCCCGATCGCGGTGGCGAGCACCCGGCGGTGGTCGAAGGCCATCGGCACGCCGGTGGGGTCGCCGGGGCGGGCG
>NZ_VRUW01000135.1:0-8103 GCF_008039475.1 Methylobacterium sp. WL12
GAAGGGGGCCGGGCGGAAGGGTCTTGGCTTGGCGGATGCCGGGCGCGGTCCAGGCGGACTCGACCCGGAACAGGCCGGCCGCGACGTCGACGTCGCCGTAGCCGGCGCGCATCGCCCCCAGGGTCGCGCCGAGGATCGCGGCGGCGGCGGCGATCGCCTCGCTGCGGCCGGAGGCGTCGCGCAGGGCGTCGCCGAGCGCGATCAGCGCGCGGTGCCGCGCCTCGGTGGTGCGCTCCAGGGTGATGTCCTCGATCATCGCCGTGATCTGCAGCCGGTCGCCGAGCGCCTGCGACACGAGGTTGACCCGGCCCCAGATGATGCGGCCGTCGGCGCGGCGGTAGCGCTTCTCCAGGGTCTCGCGCATGACCTCGCCGGCGGCGAGGCGGCGGTGCAGCGCGTCGCGCTCGGTCGCGTCCTCCGGCGGGGTCCAGCGGGCGACCGACCGGCCGACGATGGCGGCGGCCGGCGCGCCCCAGATGGCGCAGAGCTTCGCGTTGACGCTCAGCGCCTCCAGGGTGTGCGGGTCGATCTGGACGATGCCGACGTTGGCGCCCTCGAAGATCGCGCGGAAGTCGGCGGCGACCCGGTTGCGCTCGGTCAGGTCGAGCATCGCGCCGACCATGCGCAGGGGCGTGCCGTCCGGCGCACGGATCACGTAGCCGCGGTCGAGCACCTCGGCGTGGCGGCCGTCGGCGCGCAGGAAGCGGTATTCGAGGCTCCAGGCGTCGCCCCCGCCGCGGATCGCGGCGACGAGCGCCGCCTCGACCCGGTCGCGGTCGGCCGGGTGGACCTGCGCCAGCCACCACGCCCCCGTGGCGGCCGCGCCCGCGGGGTCCCAGCCGTAGGCGGTCTGCAGCGCCTCGTTCCAGGTGACGGCGTCGGCGACGAGGTCCCAGTCGCGGATCGCGTCGCTGGTCGCGCGGGCGATCAGGCGGTAGCGCTCGCGCACCGCCTCCGAGGCGAGGGCGGCGGCCTTGCGCGCCGTCACGTCCCGGACGCTGCCGACGATCCGGTTGGCGCGGCCGCCCGCGAGCACCGGACGGCCGCAGATCGCGACCCAGCGCGCCGCGCCGTCGTCCCGCGCCAGGCGGTAGTCGCCGCCGAAGCGCCCGTCGCCGGCGGGGTCGAGGGAGGCGCGCAGGTCGGCCGCCGCCCGCGCCCGGTCGTCCGCGTGGATCGTGCGCAGGAAGCTCCGGGCGAGGCTCGCCGGCTGCGCCGCGCCGATCCCGAGCAGCCGGCGGGCGGCGACGTCGCAATCGAGGTGGTCGGCCACCGGGTCGTAGTCCCAGATCCCGATCCCGGTCGCCTCGACGGCGAGCCGCATCAGCAGGGCGCTCTCGCCGAGGCGAACGGTGGTGGAGGCGCTGGCCTCCAACGCCTGGCGCTGCCGGGCGAGGCGCGCCTCGCGCCGGTCGAGGGCGGCGCGGGCCTCCAGCAGGCCGACCGTGCGGCGCCCGAGCGCGTGCAAGCCCGCCTCCTGCCCCGGGGTGAGGCCGGCGCGCGGGGCGTCGTCGAGCACGCAGAGCGTCCCGAGCGGCACGCCCGCGCGCGATTCGAGGCGGAGCGCCGCGAGGAAGCGGAACGGGCGGGGGCCGGCGCCTCCGAGGTCGGACAGGATGCCGGATTCGCCTTGCTCGACGTGCTCCTGGCAGAGCCCGCCCCGTTCGATCAGGCGCGCCGGGGCCCGGCCGCCGGGCGCGGCGATCCCGAGCTGCGCCGCCACCTGCAGGCCCGCGCCGTCGGCGAGGGCGAGGAACGCGGCCGGCGCGCCGAGCAGTTCGCGCGCGAGCAGCACGGTGTCGTCGAACCCGGTCTCGGCCGGCGGCGCGGCGGCGTGGGCCGACACCAGCGCGACCCGGTCCGGGCGGGCGTCACCGGGCGGCATCGCGCCTCGCTGCGATCCCGTCGCGGCCGGGCTGGGCCGCGCGCTCCGAAGGTCCTGCGACGGCGTGGCCCGCGCCGAGGACGGTGTCGTAGTGGCGGTGGACGGCGCCGTGGCACTCGCAGGCGGCGTCCACCATCGCGGCCCGGTCGAGGACGGTGATGCGGCCGCGCCCGACGCGGAGCAGACCTTGCGCCTGCAGGGTGCTGAGGATGCGGGTGAGATAGGTGCGCTGGACCCCGAGCATCGCCGCGAGCTGCTCGTGGGTCACGGGCAGCACGTCGCCCGCGATCCGGTCCTGGAGGGTCAGCAGCCAGCGCAGGCAGCGCGCCTCGATCGGGTGCAGGGCGTTGCAGGCCACCGATTGCAGCACCTGCGCGAGCAGGCAGTCCGAGTAGCGGGTGAACAGGGCGCGCAGGGTGGCCGAGCGGCGCTTGGCCTCCTGCAGGTGCGCCGCGTCGAGGCGCAGGGCCGGCCCGCCGATCTGCACCACGGCGCTGGTGGAGGCGGGCACCCGGCCGTCGCTGACCACGCCGCCGACGGCGCCCTCGCAACCGATCGTGGCGGTCTCGGCGCTGCGGCCGTCCTGCATCGCGATCAGCAGGGTCACCACCGTCTGCCGGCAGGGGAAGGTGATCGCGCCGACCTCGGTGCCGGCGGCGAAGATCACGTCGCCCTTGGCGTAGGTGGTCGGTTCGAGATGCGGCGCCAGCAGGGCGCGGTCGGCGTCCTGCAGGTCCTGGAGCAGGCGATTTCCGTCGAACGGGGAAGAGGACGCGGCCGGCATGCGATTCGACGGTAGGAGTTGGAACGTCACAACCTACAGGACATGCGACGGTCCGGTCCGTCCATTAGTTGACAGAACATGCACGAATTCGATGATTTTTCAGCGTCGGCGCGCGGGTTTTCCGCCGCGCACGCGCCGCGGACCCGGCGACCCGTCCGCGCAAGCGCGGACGGGAGGACTACTTGCCGGTGCAGAGGCCCTGCTGGGCGAGGCGCCCGTGCTCGCGCGGGTCGCAATCGGTCGAGAGGAACGAGGCCCACTCGGCCGGCGTACCGTAGAAGGCGTTGCGGTCGACGTCGCCGCGCACCCCCGGCACGCGGCCGGTCGAGGTGAACTGCCACAGCATCCACTTGCGGTTGGCGAAGCGCTGCTCGGGCTCGGCGGCGGTCGAGCGCAGCCAGTGCGGATAGTCGGGCAGCTCGCCCTCGAGCACGTCCTTGTGGAAGGTGATGTCGGTGTAGATGATCGGCCGCTTGCCGGTGTACCGCTCCATCTCCTCGAGCATGTACGTCGTCATCGCCAGGGCCTGCGCCTTGGGCAGCTTCTTGGGGCAGGTCTGCGAGTGGCCGTTCCACTCCACGTCCAGCACCGGGGGCAGGGCGGTCGGATCGTTGGGGACGTTCTTCTTGAACCAGTCCATCTGCTCCTTGGCCGAGCGGCACCAGAACACGAAGTGGTAGGCCCCGCGGGGCACGCCCGCCTGGCCGGCCGCGTCCCAGTTGGCGCGGAAGCGGTCGTCGACGTGGTCGCCGCCCTCCGTCGCCTTGATGAAGGCGAACTGGGTGCCGGCGGCGCGGACCGAGGCCCAGTCGACGTTGCCCTGCCACTTCGAGATGTCGATGCCCTGGATCGGATGGCTCTTGGCCCGCGCGACGCCCGGATGGGGCTTCGCGTCGCCGTTCGTCGGGTAGAAGTCGTTGTTGGCCGCGCACGCCGCGAGGCTCGCCAGCAGCGTCGCCGCGAGGATGCGTTTGGCGAAGGTGGACTTGGCGAGGGCGCGCAGGCCGGCCGAGGTCGGAGCGAGATCCACGGGTCGAGCATTCCTCAGCGACATCGATGCCCGGCCCGCCATCTGGTGAAGCGCCACAACAGAGGTATTCGATGACCCCGGGGCGGTTAACAGACTTTTGCCGTCAATGCGGCGGAATTCCGGAACCCGTGTCGGCCGAGACACATGACCGCGTGGACGGCGTCCGCGCGCCGCGCGCCGGTTCGGTTAAGTCACGCCGCCGCCTCGCTTCTTCGGAGGGCTCGGGTTGGGTAAGGTTCTGTTCACCATAGGATACGAAGGCCTCGACCCGGAGCGCCTGACCGGGGCGCTGCGCGACGCCGGATGCGGCCTGCTCGCGGACGTGCGGGCGGTGGCCAACTCGCGCAAGCGCGGGTTCTCGAAGGGCGCGCTCAAGGCCGGGATCGAGGAGGCGGGCCTCGCCTACGCCCACCTGCGCAGCCTCGGCACGCCGAAGGCCGGCCGCGAGGCCGCCCGCGCCCACGACGCGACGCTCATGCGCCAAATCTACTGCGAGGCGGTGCTCGACACCGCCGACGGCGGGCTGGCGTTGGACGAGCTCGCCCGGATGGCCGAGGCCGCGCCGACCTGCCTGCTCTGCTTCGAGCGCGACCCGGAGCGTTGCCACCGGCGCGTGCTCGCCGAACGCCTGGAAGACCGCGGCTTCACCACCGTCGACCTGTTCGGGTGACCGGCCTCGAACCCCACGACGAAGCCCGTCCGGACGGCCGGAGGCCGTCCGCAAGCGCGAACGCGCGCCGCCGCCCGTGCGGCGGACGCCTTCGACCCCGGTCGAAGGCAACGACCGTCACGCGTCGGGCCGGCCTTCGCTGAAGCGCCGGAACGCCTCCAGGGTCTCGCCGCTGACGTGGTGCTCGATGCCTTCGGCGTCGCGGCGCGCGGTCTCGGGGCTGACGCCGAGCGCGCACAGGAAGCGTTCGACGATGCGATGGCGCTCGCGCGCCTGGCTGGCGAGCGCCCGGCCGGCCTCTGTGAGGAACACCCCGCGATAGGGGCGCTGCTGCACCAGCCCGTCCTCGGCCAGCCGCTTCAGCATCTTGGCGACGGTCGGCTGCGCCACGCCGAGGCGGGCGGCGATGTCGACCTGGCGCGCCTCGCCGCCGTCGCCGATCAGGTCGGCGATCAACTCCACGTAGTCCTCGACGAGCTCGGAGCGCCGGGCCTCGCGGGCCTGCCGGAAGCTCTCGACGTGGACCTCCGGATCGATGAGCGCGGGCTCGGATCGTGGCGGATCCTGCATGGTGCCGGCTCTCTCCCCTCGAGCAGGTCGCGTGGGCGGACGCCCTGCGGCGTCCTTGCGCGCGATCCCTGCGGACACACCGGGAAGCCGGTCGGCTGCGGCGCGAGGCCCCTGTTTAGCAAAAGCGCGGCGGAAGGCGAGCCCCGGCGCGGCGCAAGAATCGCCCTTGACCTTGAGCCCGGGCGCATCTTTATAGCTCATGCTATACAAGGCGCGGCACGGGGCCGTGCGGAAGCGCGGCGACGTCCATGGACCAACCCCTCGCGGAGACGCCGGCCGGCCGCCGGATCGCGCCGCAGCGCGAAAACCTGAGCCGGCGCACCGAGCAGGGCATCCGCGACGTGCTCGACGGGCGGGCCGTCGGGCGCGGGCGGTTCCTGCTGTTCACGGGGCCCGCCGTGATGGCCTCGATCGCCTACATGGACCCCGGCAACTTCGCGACGAACATCCAGGCCGGCGCCAAGTACGGCTACCGCCTGCTCTGGGTGGTGCTGGCCGCCAACCTCGTGGCGATGCTGTTCCAGGCGCTCTCGGCCAAGCTCGGCATCGTCACGGGCCAAAACCTCGCCGAGCTCTGCCGCGCGGAGTTCCGCAAGCCCGTGCGCCTCGCGATGTGGGCGGTGAGCGAGCTCGCCGCGATGGCCACCGACCTCGCCGAGTTCCTCGGCGGCGCGATCGGGCTGTCGCTGCTCACCGGCATGCCGCTGTTCGCCGGCATGGTGGTCACGGCAATCGTCACCTACGCGATCCTGCTGCTGGAGCGCGGGGGGTTTCGCTGGATGGAGATCGTCATCGGCACGATGGTGGCCACCATCGGCCTCTGCTACGCGATCGAGCTGTTCGTCGCCCCGGTCGCCTGGGCCGACGCGGCCAGGGGCCTGACGACGCCGCGGATCCCGGACGCCGAGGCGCTGACCATCGCGGTCGGCATCATCGGCGCGACGGTGATGCCGCACGCGCTGTTCCTGCATTCGGGGCTGACGCAGGGGCGCGGCGGGGTCCGCGACGACGCCGACCGGCGCGTGCTCCTGCGATACTCGAACCGCGAGGTGGTGGTGGCGCTGGCGCTCGCGGGCCTCGTCAACATCGCCATGGTGATCATGGCGGCGGCCGCCTTCCACCTCGGCCACAGCGAGGTCGCCGAGATCGACCAGGCCTACAAGACGCTGACGCCGCTGCTGGGTCCTGCGGCGGCGGGCGCGTTCCTGGTCTCGCTGATCGCGTCGGGCGTGTCGTCCTCGGTGGTCGGCACGATGGCCGGGCAGATGGTGATGCAGGGCTTCCTCGGCTGGCGCGTGCCGCTGGTCGTGCGGCGGCTGGCGACCATGGTGCCGGCCTTCGTGGTGATCGGGATCGGCGTCGACCCGACCCGCGCGCTGGTGCTGTCGCAGGTGGTGCTGTCCCTGGCGCTGCCGGTGCCGATGGTCGCGCTCGTGCTGTTCACCCGGCGCCGCGACCTGATGGGCGCCTTCGCCAACGGCCGGGCGACGCAGGTCGCCGCTTTGGCCGGCGCGGCCCTCGTGCTCTGCCTCAACGCGGTCCTGCTGGCGCAGGCCTTCGGCCTGCCGATCCCGGGGTTGGCGGCCGGCTGATCCGGGCTCCCGTTACAGCCGGCCCGATCCGGCATGCCGGGAGGCTGACACCGGGCCCGCTTTCGCGCTCAATGGCGTCCGGACGCGAGGGTCGAGCGGCGATGAACGCCGCCGACGGCGTCCCCGGGAGAGACGCCATGATCCGTCACCTCGTCATCGCGGCCGCGTGCCTGACCGGCGCGCACGCCGCGCTCGCCCAGGACAAGGCCGCCCCACAGAATCTCGCCCAGGCCGACCTCGCCCCCGTCAAGATCGGCGTGCTCAACGACCGCTCGGGCGTCTATTCCGATTCCACCGGCGAGGGCGCGGTGATCGCCGCGCGGCTCGCCCTGGAGGACTTCAAGCCGGCCGAGCACGGGCTCTCGGTCGAGATCGTCTCCGCCGACCACCAGAACAAGCCCGACATCGGCGCGGCGCTGACCCGGCAATGGTACGACCGCGACGAGGTCGACGCGGTGTTCGACGTGCCGACCTCCTCGGTGGCGCTCGCCGTCAACGCGATCACCCGCGAGAAGAACAAGGTGTTCGTGAATTCCGGCGGCGGCACGCCGGACCTCACCGGTGCGCAATGCACCCCCAACACCGTGCACTGGACCTACGACACGGTGGCGCTCGCCACCAGCAACGGCAAGGCGATGCTGAAGCGCGGCGGCGACACCTGGTTCTTCCTCGCCGCCGACTACGCCTTCGGCCTCGCGCTGGAGCGCGACACCCGCGCGGTGGTGCTCAAGAACGGCGGCACGGTGCTCGGCACCGTGAAGACGCCGTTCCCGACCGCCGACTTCTCGTCGTTCCTGATCCAGGCGCAGGGGTCGGGCGCCAAGGTGATCGGGCTCGCCAACGCCGGGGGCGACGCCGCCAACGCGATCAAGCAGGCGCACGAGTTCGGCATCCGCGAGAGCGGGCAGGCGCTGGCCGCCCTGCTGATCTCCTCGACCGACATCCACGCGCTCGGGACCACGATCGCCCAGGGGCTGACCCTGACGGAGGCGTTCTACTGGGACCTGGACGACCAGACCCGCGCCTTCTCCGAGCGCTTCGCCAAGCGCGACGGCGGCCGCAAGCCCACCGCCTACCAGGCCGGCGTCTACGGCGGCTTCCTGCACTACCTCAAGGCGGTGGCCGCGCTCCATTCGGCGAAGGACGGCGCGGCCGTCGTCGCAAAAATGAAGGAGATGCCGACCGACGACCCGCTGTTCGGCAAGGGCACGATCCGCGCCGACGGGCGCAAGATCCACGACATGTACCTGTTCGAGGTCAAGACACCCGCCCAATCCAAGGGCGAGTGGGACCTCTACAACATCCTGGCGGTCAACCCCGGCAAGGACGTCTTCCGCCCGCTGAACGAGGGCGGCTGCCCGCTGGTGAAGGGGTGAGCGACGGATCGAACGGGACTGACGATTCCTTCGCATGAGGCCGGAACGGCTCACGAAGGCGCCTTACAAGTAATTACCCACCCCCTTGCGCGGGTTGGGTTTCGCTGATTCTCTCGTAGGATGGGCCGAAGCGATCTTGAGCGGCTGAGCCGCGAGGAGCTGATCGAGTTGGTGCTGCGGATGCAGCGCCCGACGA
>NZ_VRUW01000136.1:0-7766 GCF_008039475.1 Methylobacterium sp. WL12
CCCCCACTCCCCCCTCGTCTGCACCTGAAGCCCAACCTGGTCCAGAGCCCGCCTCTCATCGGCGTATCGGTCGGAAGCGGATCACCGGTTCAGCGGCCGGAGAGCCGTCCAAGCCTGCCACGGATCAGGCTGCCCCAGTGACAAGGCAGACAGCCTCAGTGAGCGGAAGACGGCGCCGGCAGTAGACCATCGCTCCAGCAAGTGACCGAACGCCTGGGTCGGCAGCCAGCCCTGGCCTGCCCGGTTCAGGCTCGCCGGAGTGCAACAAGGTGCCCCACTTCGAACACGCCGCCCACCCCGAAACCCGGGCGTCTCACAACGCTTCGGAATCCGCGCTCCGTCTTCGTCGACCTACTCAGAGCCGACTCCGAACATGCCCCCGAAGGATCTCGCCATGCGGCACGCCATCCCCAAATCCCCGCAGAGCTCGACGCTCACAGCGATCCTGCTGACGCTCCCCGTACCCCATGTCACTCGCGATCCGGATACCGGCCGCTCCTGGCAGGAGCCGACGATGCCGGAGCCCAACTTCGTCACGCTGGCTTCATGTTCGGAGAAGCCTCGGGAAACAATCGATGGCTGTATCACGACCATTAATCAGGTGTGCCGCCACGGACACCCTTCCTGATTCCAGCGCGTCGGGGGGATCTGATCGACGCTGCCGATTATCCGTGCCCCGCCGGCTCATCGGTGTTTCGGGATGGATAAGGGTCGTGGAGAGAAAGCGACTGAACGACCTGCAGCGGCGCACGCTACCAACTATCTGACAAAATGAGCGAATCATGGACGCACGCACTCGCCATTTCCGGTTTGCCGGGTCGAGTCTCCCGTTTTGGTCCCACGCCTCATGTCACGGGTCCCGTGCAGATCGGTGGCACCACCGCGAAGCCCCTCCTCGACCAGAACGCCTACACGCATTCGCAACCTGCGCTCTACGCCAGCAGCCCTAAGTGCGAGCGCCAATCGGCTGTGAGTCGGCCATGAAAGCCACACACTCAACAGCCAGAGAACGCTATGATGCGGTGGAGGCGTAGACCGTCGAGGAGGCGAAACACCCCCTCACATGAAAGGGTATCAATCGATGCGAGCAAAGACGGCGCACCTGCCGGAGCAGTCGTCATTCCTCCCGGCCGAGAAGGTAGCCACAGTCAATTCGAAAAACGGCACCTTGGGACTCACATTCCGCGATAGCAAGAAGCTACCAGTCCACGGCTGGTTTCCGTATGTCGAGGGATTTTCTGCCAAGTATATCAGTGAGTTGATCCGCGAGCACGGAAAGGACGGAATAGTTTATGATCCGTTCGGTGGCAGCGGAACAGTAAATCTCCTAGCCTCTTTAAATGGCATACCAAGTGCTTTCTCAGAGGCCAACCCATTTATGCGCTTCGTAGCTGAAACAAAGATAAATGCTCGGCTTATCGCGCACAAGGAATTCCCTGAATTTCAGAAGAGTCTTTCGCGGCTTAGGAGCTGGATCCGTGATGGATCGTTGCAGCAATCTGCTAAAATGCAGGACCTCGGAACTTATCATAGTGCTTTCGCAGGTCGCGACTTTTTCGAGGAAAAAGACATTAGGGACCTTCAGGCTCTGAAGAACTTCTTACCAGAAGTAGGCGCCCGCAATCCTGCATTTCAACAAATCTTTCTTTTGGCGATTGCTTCCGTCACCGTCTCTTGCTCGAATATGACACGGCGAGCGGATCTACGGCGACGTCGGCCGGATGAGTATATTGGTCGAACGGTAAACGTAGGAAGCTCTGTGCTAGAGAAGCTGGCCCAAATGGAACAGGACATCTATCTAGCTCCGGTACGCTACGCGCCTGCAGTATTTGCAACGGCTGACAGTAGACATAGAAAAAGCAATATGGAGAAAAAGGTCAGCTTAGTCCTCACGTCGCCACCATATTTGAATGGCACAAACTATATACGAAACACCAAGCTGGAGCTATGGCTTACAGGCTTAATCGACTCAGAGGATGACCTTCCTCTACTCAATAAAATTTGTATGGTATGCGGAATAAATAACGTGGTGAAAGGACGGCCCGTCTCGCACCGCTTCGACGAAGTAGAATCCGTAGCATCACAGCTTGAGCAAGTCAGTCCAGACCTGCGAATCCCTGCGATGGTGCGCGGATATTTCTCTGATATGTATGATGTCTTGAGTAACTGCTCGTCTTACCTCACAGACAGAGGAAGGATCATACTGGATATCGGCGACTCGAAATTCTACGGCGTGCATGTGCCCACGGATAAGATACTTGTTCGTGTGGCGAATGCTGCTGGCCTGAAGCTACAAAGCGAAAAACTGCTTGCTCGTCGTCACTCGCGTGACAAGACCCCGCTTATCCAATCAGAGCTGACTTTTACCCATGCTGCGTGATCGCGAAACTTCACTAGAGTACATTTCAGGATCATTCAGCGCACAGCTCCCTCATACTGCGAAGCCGTACAGCAGCCGCGCCTGGGGGCATCCGCTGCACTCTCTGTGCTCTTATCAAGGCAAATTGAAACCTGCACTCGCTCACTGGCTAGTCCGGCACTTTACTGGTGCACACGATCATTTGTTAGACCCATTAGGAGGAGTCGGCACTGTTGCGTTCGAGGGTTCGCTGCTCGGACGTCGGTCATTTTCCTGTGATTTAAGCCCATTCGCTTCAACGGTTGCGCGCGCGAAACTTGCTCCACCTACGTCCGTTGAACTTAAACTCGGACTGGTAGAATTTTTTAGTCAACTGGAAAAGGCAACGCTTCACAGTGACGATGTTTCAGCTGCAGAATTTGGACTAAATGCGACTGTCAAAGATTACTACCACCCGAAGACACTCGAGGAAATTCTCAAAGCTCGTCGTATTTTTGGCAGAGATAATTTGACGGACGTGCAAATTTTTCTAAAAGCGAGTCTGCTTCACCTCCTGCATGGGAATAGGCCGTACGCTCTTTCCAGAACGTCACATCCGATCACTCCATTCAGCCCGAGCGGCCCTTTCGAGTACAGGTCCTTGGAGGGCAGGCTTTCTTCCCGCTGCGAGCGTCTAGCTGCATTGGTCTACCCCAGCGAATTTAAGCCGGGAATGTCTTGGAACTGCGATTTTCGGCAACTTAGCGATCTACTGCCAACTCAAGTTGACGCGGTCATCTGTTCGCCGCCCTTTCCTGGGATGAGATTTGATCGGCCGAATTGGCTGCGGCTGTGGTTCTGCGGGTGGACGCAAGCTGATTTTCACCAGACAAGTCGCAATTTCCTAGAACGACAACAGGGCAAGAATTTCGATGTATACAACGATTTTTTCTCGATGTGTAGTGCAGTTACCAAGCCGTTCTCTCCCGTACTGCTCCATGTAGGTGGTTCGAAAGCCTACGATATGGCTGCTCGTTTGGTCAGCATTGGCAGTAAGTATCTGAAGCATCGGTCGACAATCACTGAAGACGTTGCTCACATCGAGAAGCATGGGATCCGCGACAAGGGAACGACAAGCGAGCATATCATACTAGTCTTCGAGCGCATCTAGCTCGTTCAATGCCGCAGCTGCCTTGGCAGCCTCATCTCCGGAGGGCCGTCTATCAGCGTCGTTTTTCACGCGCTGATAGATTCCCAAATTAGCTGCGCGCAGTTCCTGCCAAAGTTCAACTTCAGGTAGTATTTCTTTAACTTTCCGCGCTATAGCATTGAAAGCTCTAGGATCGCACGAATTGGCGAATGTGGCAATATTTCTGCGGATGCGATCAAGCTGAGGTAGGCAAACCTGGCGTTCTGTCAACTCTGCCATTGGAAGGCCAGTAATATCGGATAGTCTCTGCAACTGAGAGGGATTATAGAATTCTACCGGGAACTTATCTTTCTTGTGATTGTTGTGCTCGGAGCATAGGCAAGTTGCATGCTCATCGATCGGCCACAAATAGGCCAAAGGCCGAGTGTGATCAAGTTCGACCTCTTTGAGCTCTAATAACTTATCGCAGTAAAAACATCTTTTCCCGAACTTTTCCCAGATAATGCTCTTTAAGCCGCGCCCACTCCTCTCTTTGATCGATCGCAGAATTTCCGGCTCTCTAAGAAGTAATTTACGCTCTCTGGTGATGATGGAGCTTTCATTCAACTGGTCCGTCGTTCTAAGAGGATTAAACGAGTCGTTTATTCTCCATTTCTTGCATGCTCGGCATTCGTTCTGGTGTTGAGTCACCTTAGCGTTGTGCTTGTGAAAGCTAAGACGCCCTGCTGGGCCGGGCCCAATTGGCAACTGGCGTGCGCAGTATGAGCACTTTTTTAATATGATTGACTGCCCTGCCTGAGCAGCAAACTTCAAGTATCCGTAATCGTTATGCTGGGAATTTTCATGCTGAAGATACAGCGTCTCCGGCATTAGATGGCTCTGATTCAGCTCTACGATATCGTGCTGCTGTATTCCTTCGGGAAAATGGCAAGCTCCCGAAGTTAGTCCCCAGATATCTACGAATTTCTGAGGCTGCTTGAATTCGATATTCACCAATATTCTTTCACCTGGGCTTGCTTCAAACGCCAAACCGACCCGTGACCAGCTCGGGCTGCTCTGAAAACGCTTATGTTTTACGGATGAGGTTGTATGGATCGATATCAGCAACTCGCTGCTTTCGGGTGTAGCTATGTACCCACCGAAGCCGAGAGCTTGAACCTCTGTGGCTGGATCACATGTGAAAGTTTGTTGAATGGTTGAAATTGGATCACTGCTGTAAATTCTGTCGCTCAGGCTCTCGAGAGTCTGTTGGTAGTCGCGACGGCTCGTATAACGATCGTCGCGATCCTGCTTAGTGTGCCGTCTCACGCGTCCCCCCCTCTCGCACGAATGGCAGATATCATAGGTTGCCGCCCGTGGGGAGCTGCGCTTTCACTCGGCCAGTTGGGATGGAGGTATTTGCCTAGAATTGCTATACTAGGTGGTCATCCGGGTCTCTTTATGCCACATAACGCTCGGTTCTCCAGATTGGCGGCGATAGGTAGGGTTCTAGCACCCTAGCCAAAGTTCCTATTAGCCGTCGGGAGGCTCCAGCTCTCCGTATATCCGCCCCGCGGCTCAGGCCTGGTGCCCCAGTCCGAAGGATTGGGGCTGCACATCGCCGTGGATCGAGGCCCGTGAGGTTGCAAGCTCGCAACCTCCTACTGGCCGTCGCCACGCGACACGCTGTGCACAGCCGGCTGCTTGGCCTGAAGCACCTTCACCACTCTCTTTTCGGCCAGGCCTTCGATGAACGTTGAGACCTACCTCCGCTCCCATTCTTTGGAGTTTGACCGCGTTCGTGGCGCCCTCATTGGTCTAGCTGTCGGGGACGCTCTCGGCACAACGCTCGAGTTCGCGCGCCGGGACACTCTGCCCGTGCATACGCAGATGACGGGCGGCGGTCCATTCGGGCTTCAAGCCGGGCAATGGACGGACGACACCGCCATGGCGCTCGCCCTCGCCGACAGCCTGTTCACCTGCGGCACTCTCGATCCGGCCGACTTGATGGAGCGCTTCATCGCTTGGTGGCGGGAAGGGGCCTATTCCTGCACCGGCACCTGCTTCGATATCGGGATGACTACCGTGCAGGCGCTCAGTTCCTACGAGGCCGATGGCGCGGTATTTGCTGGCTCAACTGACCCGCGAACGGCCGGGAACGGTTCGCTGATGCGGCTCGCTCCCGTCGCCGTGTTCGCCCTCGACGATCCCTGGGCGGCCGATCGTATCGCCCGGGATCAGGGCCGCACGACTCACGGGGCCTCCGAGGCTGTGGAGGCCTGCGCCTACTTCGTCCAGATCTTGCGCGCGGCGATCCTGGGCGAGGCCGACGTGCTGCGCCCCCGGGCCTGGATCGGAGCGGACTGCGACCCGCTCTTCCCGCGGATCTGGAAAAGCGACGAGCGCGACCACCTCACCCTTCATCCGGAGGCGGAGGCACCGAAGGTGGAGGCCATCGCGCAGGGTTCGTGGCGGGCCAGGACCCGCGACCGGATCCGCTCCAGCGGCTACGTGATCGACACGCTGGAGGCGGCTCTCTGGGCGGTCGGGACGACGGACAGCTTCGAGGCGGCGCTCATCAAGGCCGTCAACCTCGCCGACGATGCCGACACCATGGGCGCGGTCACCGGGCAGCTCGCCGGGGCCCTGTATGGCCTGTCCGCAATCCCGGAGCGCTGGCTTTCGCCTCTGGCATGGTCCGCGAAGATCCAAACCTATGCCGATCGCCTCAGCCTGAAACGCTGGCCAGAGGCCTGACACGGAGCTCGTCGATCGAGGAAGCGGAACCGATCGATCCCGGCATCCACGAGCATCGGACCAAGATGCCGGATGCCGGACAGAGAAGGAGGAAGGCCCATGAGCGGATTTCCGAGAACGAGGCAGGCCTGAATGCGCTGGATCCTGAGACCCACCCTGACAACGGGCTTCGTCATCCTCGCCGTTTCGACGGCGCAGGCCGGGGAATGTTCCACCATCGACACGTCAGCGAAAGCATCCCGCTGCCAGGGCAGAGCCATCCATAAAGGTACCGGAACTGAGTCAAGGAGCCCGGCCGGTACCGCTATCTGGAAGCGGTATACCAACGCACGGACAGGGGCCTCGGCGGAGTATCCCGCGCATCTCGTGGCGGACGCGGCCATCACCGATCTGACGGATGGCCGCGGGGGAGCCGCCTCACGGCCACCGACCGGAATACGTTTCTCCGCTGCGTCCGGTATCGAGATCGCCATCTACGGCGTCGAAGGCCTGAGGACGACGCCTTACGCCCACCTCTGTGGCGATCGCTGCGAAGGTGAAACCTACAGTGCGAAACGGCCGAATGTGGCCGTCGTTTCGGGCCGACGAGCGTCATTTATCTACTACCGTCGCTGCAAGGTCGGGAAGCCTGGCACGCTCCACTGTTTCGATCTTGAGTATCCCCACGACAGGGCTGCGGAGTTCGGGGCGATCGTCTCTCGAATGACCGTCGGCTTGGAATGATCCGCGGCAGCCCCTGCCAGTGAGAAGGATCGTTAGGTAAGGGTAACCCGGAGGCGGTCAGCAAGGCCGAGTCTCGAGCTGCAACCGCCCTTCCCCAGATCGCCTGCGAGCCGGACGACGACCGGGATGCGTCCCGCTTTTCGCTTGTGAGGGAATCCACTCGGCTGCTACAAAGATTCCGGCGGCCGGGTTCTCAGGCGCCTGATAAAGCTTGGGTTTTCGGCTTGGGCGCGCTCGGTCAGGATCCTGGCGCCCCAGCCAAAGGCTCAGGATTCTCAGCCGACCGTTGATTTCTCGGCTGTTTTCGGACCCGCCCGGGCCGACCGCTCCGTCCAGGTCCACTCGGGAGGTCCACTTGTCCGGACGGCAGGGATTCCTGCCTTGCCTCGCACCCACCTCCGCCGTCGCCGACAAACGGTCTTTTTTCGACGTATCATCCCCCATGATCTGCGCCAGCGGTTCGGCCAGCGTGAGATCCTGCGCTCACGCCGCCCGCGGCGTCGAGGATCGTGTAGGTGGTGTTTGCGCGGTAGGTGCCGGCCTGCGCTTGCACGTCGACGAGACCGCCGCGCAACGTCGCGATGCCGCCCGCCACAATCCGGTCGCTGTGGCCGGCGACGTCCGCCTTCACCTGGTAGGTCGAGGCTGCCTCGAACAGGACGTTGCCGTTGGCCGACAGCGTACCAATCGCATCGTAGCCGGGAGCCAAGCGGCCACCACTTCGGATGCTGAGGCCGCCGAGCGTGCCGGTACCCTCGATGATCGCGCCAGAGGCGACGGAAACGTCGGCCGCGCCGAGGTTGCCGCCGACCCGCAAGC
>NZ_VRUW01000137.1:0-7745 GCF_008039475.1 Methylobacterium sp. WL12
TCGCCAGTTCGATCCGGCCCGTCTCGGTCGTGACCGTCTTGCGGCCGTAGCCGTTACGGCTGTTGCCGGCGTCCTCGCCCGCCAGATGATGGTCCATCTCGGCGTTGAGCGCCCGCTCGGCCAGGGCCTTCTTCAGCCGATCAAGCAGGCCGTCGGCTTCAAACGCCGCCTTCGGATCGGCACCGGCCAGCAGCTGGTCCAGGATCGCGTCAGGGATGTGGGGTGCTTTGCATCGTGCCATCGGAAACCTCCTTCGGGTCCACTATGGCCGCCTCCACACGAAATTCCTGACAGTCCCGAGGTACCCGGCCCCCGAGAAGCTGGAGATCATCCGGCTGGTCGAGCAATCCCACCTGCCGGTGCGTGCCACCCTGGACAAGCTCGGCATCACCCGCTCGACGTTCCACCGCTGGTACGACGCCTGCCGGCGCGGCGGCCCCGAGGCGTTGAATGACCATCGCTCAAGGCCGAGCCGGGTCTGGAACCGCCTACTTGCAGAGATCCGCGAGCAGATCGTTGCTCTGGCCTTGGAGCAGCCTGAACTCAGTCCGCGTGAGCTGGCGGTGCGCTTCACCGACGAGCGCCGCTACTTCGTCTCGGAAGCGACGGTCTACCGGTTGCTCAAGTCTCAGGACCTGATCACCAGCCCGGCCTATATCGTCATCAAGGCCGCCGACGAGTTCCGCGATAAGACCACCGCGCCCAACCACCTTTTGGCAGACGGACTTCACAGCCCTGAAGGTCGTTGGCTGGGGCTGGTACTACCTGTCGACGGTCCTGGACGACTTCTCACGCTACATCGTCGCCTGGAAGCTGTGCACGACGATGCAGGCCAGCGACGTCACCGCCACGCTCGACCTGGCGCTGGGTGCGGCTGGGCTCGATCAGGCGCGGGTGATGCCGCGGCCACGCCTGCTCTCCGACAACGGGCCGAGCTACGTCGCCAGCGCCCTGGCTGACTGGCTCGGCATTCGGGGCATGACCCACATCCGCGGTGCGCCATGCCATCCTCAAACGCAGGGCAAGATCGAGCGTTGGCATCAGACGCTCAAAAACCGCATCCTGCTCGAACACGCCTACTTGCCCGGCGAGCTGGAGACGCAGGTTGCCGACTTCGTCGAACACTACAACCATGCCCGAACCCATGAGAGCCTGAGCAACCTCACGCCCGCCGACGTCTACTTCGGACGCGGCGAAGGGATCCTGGCCGAGCGGGAACGCATCAAGCGCCAGACCCTGATGGATCGCCGCTTGCGCCACCACGCGCAGGCCGCCTAACCTCCTACCCCAGATGGACCAGAGCCTCTGTCCCTGAACACCGCTGAATGTCCCAAATCATCTGACGACGGACAAGCGCCCGACAGGTGGAGGCATCGAAGCGGCCGTTCAATAGTGTTGTCCGTCGTCTCAGGACGAGGCGCGGGAGTAGTCCATCCGCTCAAGGTCGGCCAGCAGGCCCGGTCCGGTCGGATGCCAGCCGAGCCGAGCCTGAGTCCAGACACTGGAGGCCGACATGTCGAGGCCGGCGAACAGGCCGAGCCAACCGAAGTGTCCGGCCGCTTCTTCCGGCGACAGGGTCGTCACAGGCACGTTTAGGCCGCGGCCGATGATCTCCGCGATGTCGCGGGCACGGACACCCTCCTCGGCGACGGCGTGGTAGCGAACTCCCGCATCTGCCTTTTCCACTGCGAGGCGATAGAGGCGCGCCACGTCGAGGACGGGACCTGCCGCCCAGCGGTTCGCCCCGTCACCGACATAGGCCGATACGTCTTTGGCGCGCGCGAGATCGATCAGGTAGGTGACGAGCCCCTGCTTGACCGTATCGTGGACCTGCGGGAGGCGCACCACCGACACGTTCACACCCTCGTTCAGAAGCTCTGCCCCCGCGAGTTCCGAGGCCACGCGCGGGTTAGGATACTCGGCATTGAAGACCTCCTCGGTCGCCGGCTGCCCTGAGGCCGAGCTACCGATGCCGACCCCGGAGGTGATCACGAGAGGCCGGTCGGAACCCTTGAGCGCCGAGCCCAGGGCCGCGATGGCGCGCCGGTCCTTCTGGCAGTTGGCGACGAAGTCGGAGAAGTCGTGGTCGAAGGCGGTGTGGATGACCCCGTCCGCCTTGGCAGCGCCGCGGCGGAGGCTGTCGACGTCCTCCAGGTTGCCGAGGAACGGTTCGGCCCCGGCTTCGGCAAGGGCCCGTGCTCCGGCCTCCGATCGCGTCATCCCGAGGACCCGATGGCCCGCGGAGAGGAGTTCGGGGACGATGGCCGAGCCGATGAAGCCGGTGGCGCCGGTGAGGAAGATGAGCATGGGATGCGGTCCGTTGGGTTCGGACGCCAACTATCCGCTCACCGTCGATCCCGTTAAAGTAGTGACCGTATCCCGGTATACCGATTAACAGGATCGTCATGCTTGCCAGCTCGGAAACCTCGCTCGGAGCATACCTGCGGGACCGGCGGACCAGGCTCGATCCTGCCGCGCTAGGGTTCTCTGGACGCCGACGCACGCCCGGCCTGCGCCGGGAAGAGGTCGCCCAGCGCTCGAACATTAGCGCCACTTGGTACACGTGGCTGGAGCAGGGACGTGGCGGAGCGCCCTCGGCCGATGTCCTGAACCGCATCGCGGTCGGGCTGATGCTGACCGAACCCGAGCGCGAACACGTGTTCATGCTCGCCCTTGGGCGTCCTCCCGAGGTCCGCTACACGCCAAAGGAAGGGATCACCCCGCGCCTGCAGCGGTTGCTCGACACGTTTGAAGTGAGCCCCGCGCTGATCAAGACGGCGACCTGGGACGTGGTTGCCTGGAACCGCGCCGCCGCCGTGGTGCTGACCGACTGGGCCGCGGTCCCTTCCGGCGAGCGTAACATCCTGCGCCGCATGTTCGGCGACCCGTCGGTGAGGGCAGCTCAGCATGATTGGCTTAGCGTCGCTCGCTATGTCGTCGGGGCGTTCAGGGCTGATGCGGTGCGGGCAGGCGCCGCATCCGAGGTCAACGCACTGGCAGAGGAATTAAGTCGCACCAGCCCGGAGTTCGCAGCGCTTTGGCAGGAGAACGACGTCCGGGCGCACACGGACGGGGTCAAGCGGCTCCGGCATCCGATCCTGGGCTCCATCGAGCTGGAGTTCTCGGCCTTCTCCGTGGACGGCCGTCCGGATCTCGGCATGATCGTCTACAATCCCGTTACGCAAAGCGTTCGGGATCGAATCGGCGCACTCCTTCGCGGGATTCACGATAGGATCGAGACCGAGTACCCCCTTACGAAACCTCTCTAGGCGTATGGGCTGGGGGCAGCCGTGGAGCGTACCGATCCGGTTCTCGAACGAGCCAGGCGGACAGCGGCGTCTCCGCGTATCGCGGCAGTTTCGCGAGCCGTATCATCGGCTTTCGACCTGCTACGTTGATCAACGTCCGCCATGGGTCGAATGCGGTCCAACCGCTTTTCCGTCGTACCCGCCTTCGAACGGACGTCCATGCCGTGCGTGGGAGCGAGGCGATCAATTCGATGGCGTGCCACGACGGGGACATCGACGCGCAAGTCGTTTTGCCTCGACCAAGGCGCCTATCGCCTCGCTGCTGCCACTTGCCGAGGGCACACGTAGACCATGATCCCAGGCAGTTCGGTCCTCTCAGGCGGCGGTGCCATGGGCGCGCTCATGCGTGCCCACGACTGGTCGACCACGACCATCGGGGTCCGGGAGCAATGGCCACCGTCGTTCGTGACCCTCGTGCGCATCATGCTCAACTCGCGCCAACCGATGTTCATCGCCTGGGGTTCGGATCGCACCCTCGTTTACAACGATTCCTATGCGCCCATGCTGGGCTCGAGACACCCATCGGCCCTTGGCCGTCCCTTCTTCGAGACGTGGCCCGAGGTCCGCGACGAGGTCGGCGCCCTGATGGACCAGGTGTTCGCGGGCGACCCCGTGCACATGGACGACCTCCAGCTTACCCTGCATCGGAACGGCTATCCGGAGGAGACGCATTTCGCGTTCTCCTACACCCCCGTTTCGGGAGATGACGGCGTTGTCGAGGGCCTGTTCTGCGCCTGCACCGAGACGACCCGACAGATCCTCGTCGAGCGCCGGTCCTTATCCGAGCGGCAGCGGCAGAGATCGCTCTTGCAGCAGATGCCGGGCTTCGTCGCCGTGCTGCGCGACCCAGACCACGTCTTCGAGTACGTTAACGACGCCTACGTCACGATCACCGGCCGGCGTGACTACCTGGGCCGCGGCGTCCGCGAGGTGTTCCCCGAACTGATGGGACAAGGGTTCTTCGAGCTTCTAGACCGGGTCTACGCCACGGGTGAGGCCTACACGGCCAGCACCTTGCCGATCCGGTTCGCCGGCGAGGACAACGACCGCTTCATCAACTTCATCTATCAGCCTATCCGCGACGACGCAGGCGCGGTCACCGGCATCTTCGCCGGTGGGTACGAGGTCACCGACCAGGTGCGTTCGCGCGCCGCCCTCGCGGACAGCGAAAGCCGCTATCGCACCCTGTTCGAGAGCATCGACGTCGGGTTCTGCATCATCGACATGAGGTTCGACGATGCGGGCCGTGCCACCGACTACCGCATCGTCGAAGCCAATCCAGCCTTCGAGAGGCAGACCGGCGCCGACGTCGTTGGTCGTTGGGTCAGTGAGTTCGCCCCTGACCTGGAACCCTACTGGTTCGACCTGTACGGACGCGTCGCGCGAACGGGCGAACCGGCGCATTGCGAGAACAAGGCCGACGTCTTCGGGCGCTGGTTCGACGTGCGCGCGCTCCGCGTCGGCGATCCGCTGGACCGGCGTGTCGCGATCCTGTTCAGCGATATCTCCGAGCGGAAGCGCATGGAGGAGGCGCTCCGCGTCATGAACGCGACGCTGGAACGCCAGGTCTCCGAACGGACCGCCGAGCGGAACTTCCTCGCGACCATCGTCGAGCGCACTGATATCATGGTGATGGCCGCCGACCTCGACTACACGATCCTGGCCATCAACAAGGCGAATGCCGACGAGTTCGAGCGCATCTACGGCGTGCGCCCCAAGGTAGGCGACAACATGCTCGACCTGCTCGCGGACCAGCCGGAGCACCAGGCTCAGGTGCGGGCCAGTTGGGCGCGGGGCCTTGCCGGCGAGGAACGCACCATCGTCGAGGACTTTGGCGACCCCGCCCGTGTCCGACCCTATTACGAGATCAGTTTCCGCACGTTGCGAGACGAACGGGGAGGCCGCATCGGTTGCTACCAGTTCGTGACCGACGTCACCGAGCGGTTGCGGGCCCAGGCCGAACTCGCCCAGGCACAGGAAGCCCTGCGTCAATCCCAGAAGATGGAGGCGGTCGGGCAACTGACCGGGGGCCTGGCCCACGACTTCAACAACCTGCTGGCGGGCATCTCAGGCTCGCTTGAATTGATGCAGACCCGCATGTCGCAAGGCAGGATGGGCGATCTCGACCGCTACATGACGGTCGCCCAGGGTGCCGCCAAGCGCGCGGCGGCCCTGACCCATCGCTTGCTCGCCTTCTCAAGGCGCCAGACCCTCGACCCGAAGCCCACGAACGTGAACCGCCTGATTGCGGACATGGCAGAGCTCGTTCGCCGGACCGTCGGCCCGGCCATCCATCTGGAGGTCTTCGGCCTAGCGGGAGTCTGGCCCGCGCTGATCGATCCGGGGCAGCTGGAGAACGCGCTACTGAATCTTTGCATCAACGCCCGAGACGCCATGCCGGACGGCGGCCGCATCACCATCGAGACCGCCAACAAGTGGATGGACGACGCCGGCGCCCGCAAGCACGACCTGCCCCCGGGGCAGTACCTCAGCGTTTGTGTGACCGATACCGGCACCGGCATGTCCGCCGACCTGATGACCAAGGTGTTCGAGCCGTTCTTCACCACCAAGCCCCTTGGCGAGGGGACAGGGTTGGGTCTGTCGATGGTCTACGGCTTTGCGCGCCAGTCCGGAGGGCAGGTCCGGCTCCATTCGGAAGTCGGAGAAGGCACGACGGTCTGCCTCTACCTGCCGCGCCACTATGGCGAGGCCGACGAGGTCGAAGGTATGCACAGGCTCGCCGAGGCCGAACGCGCCGGCCAGGGCGAGACTGTTCTGATTGTCGATGACGAGCCCTCCGTGCGCATGCTCGTCACCGAGGTCCTGGAGGATCTCGGCTACACCGCCATCGAGGCCGCCGACAGCGTCGCCGGCTTGAAGGTGCTGCAGTCCGACGTGCGCATCGATCTTCTGGTCACGGACGTCGGACTGCCGGGCGGCATGAACGGGCGCCAGATGGCGGACGCTGGGCGCGAGCGCCGACCCGACCTAAAGGTGCTCTTCATCACCGGTTACGCCGAGAATGCCGTGCTCGGAAACGGCTATCTTCAGCCCGGCATGCAGGTCTTGACCAAGCCGTTCGTGCTGGAGACGCTCGCCGCGCGCATCAAGGAAATGACCAAAGCATTTCAATGATGCGCGGGATGCGGCCTCTCGCAGGGTAAGTACATCAAGCTATCCGTGGGCGGCCGCGTGCCGAACCACCCCGGCGCGGGCGAGGCCAGGGACCGGCGGCACGAGGGGCAGAGCCTCATTGCCCAGCTCTTCTCGGGCGCCACATGGGAAGGCCAACGCCACGAAGGAACGCCCATGCCTGACAAGGACGAGCCGAAGGCCGACAGCCCACACACCGCTGACGTGAAGAACGCCGTTCCGAATATCGAGGGAAGTCACACGAAGGAGACCGTCGATCCGGCGGAACGCCTGCCGGAAGACCCCGAAGAGCAGAACGATCTGGCGTAGCACCCTGGACGGTTCGGCCCGCCCCGATCTGCTCACGGAGCGGGGGAACCCCGGATCTCACCAGCTAGGCCGATACGCAGTACATGGCCCGCATGCAAAATGGCGGCGCTTGGTTAGAAGCCCGTCACCGCGACGGGTGCCGCGGTGTGCCGGAACGGGGCGCTGAGCGGCCTCAGGTCGTCGCGGCGACCTTCTTCCGGCCCTTCGCCTTGGGAGCCGCCTGGGAAGTCTCTGCGGCCTTACGCGGCCGACTGCGGGTTTTGGGCGCCTCAGAGACCGTCTCGTCGGCCTCGGCGGCATTGGGGACCGCCTTGCGCAGTTGGCCGAGGCCGAGCGAGCGAGCCAACTCGGAGCGCTTGGCGGAATAACTCGCCGCAGTCGAAGGGTAATCCGAAGGCAAACCGTAGCGCGCCCGGTAGCTCTCCATAGTCAGGCCGCTCTTAGTCAGGTGGCGCTTGAGCGTCTTGTACGGCTTACCGTCGATAAAGCTGACGATCGCGTCCGGTGTGATCGACTTCTTGACCTGCGCCGGCGTCGGCTTCTCGGGGCCAGCGGGCTCGGCAGGCGTCGGGTTAGCAAGACCCGCAACGGCAGCATGCACGCTGGCGATCACGCCAGGCAGCTCCGACACCGGCACGTTGTTGTTCGACACGTAAGCCGAAACGAAGTCGGCAGCGAGTTCCATGAAGTTGGTGGATTGAGCTCCAGCTTGTTCGTCCACGACGATTCCTTCCATCCGGCCAAGCGCGTAGCCGACCACGCGGCTGCAGGTCATGCGCGCGCATGAGGCGGGTAAGCGCTCGGTGATGGGCCTTGCGGGTCAGGCGGCCTGAGCGAGGTCCGTGAGCGGGGCCCAGTTCCACGGTAGCAGTTCGCCCAGGCGTCGGGCCGGATGGTCGGCGATGCGGGTGAGGACGTCCCGCAGGTAGGCCTCGGTATCGAGGCCGTTCAGCTTGGCCGTCTCGATCAGCGTGT
>NZ_VRUW01000138.1:0-7585 GCF_008039475.1 Methylobacterium sp. WL12
CGCCCGCCTCGCCCCCCGAGCCGGAGGACGACCTGTTCGCCCCGGCCGAGCCGGCCCTGCGCCCGAGCCTCGACGCCGAGCCCGCAAAGGCGGCCCCGGAGCCTGCGGCCCGCGAGGTGGTCGGCCGCTATGCGTCGGGCGGCAACACCTACGTGATGTACGCCGACGGCGCGATCGAAGCCGACACCCCGCAGGGCCGCTTCACCTTCGCCTCCCTCGACGAGCTGAAGGCCTTCGTCGAAGCCGGCGGCGAAGGCGGCAACCGCGGCGCGGCCTGAGGTAGGTCGCGGGCCACCCTCCCCCGCAGAGGAGGGAGGAAAGGGTGGCGACTGCGCCTACGCGATGCGTGAACCCGTAGTTCCGGCCGCAAGAGGGCGTCGAGCGGCTCAGCCCGGCGGGTCGAGACTGGGGTTGCGGACGGGGAGGGGGGCCAGCATCGTCAGGGCGAAGCCGTCCGGGGCGTAGAGGGTCTCGACCTCGGCTTGGACCTGCGTGGTGAGCACCCGCTGCAGCAGGCGCGAGCCGAAACCCTGGCGGCGGGGCGGCTCCACCGGCGGGCCGCCGCTTTCGCGCCAGGCGAAATGAAGCATCCCGGCGGAGCCGCCCGACAGGATGGTCCAGGCGACTGAGATCCGCCCGCGGCGGTTGGAAAGTGCGCCGTACTTCGCCGCGTTGGTGGTGAGCTCGTGGATCGCCATGCCGATCGGCACCGCGATCTCAGAGGGCAGCGCCGTGTCCGGCCCGTCCAGCGTGATGCGGCCGTCCAAGGCGCCGTCCCCCTCGCCGGCCTCGCCCTCCCGCGTCTGCGCCTCCGCGTAGGGGCGCAGCTCGCTGAGCAGCAGCGTGCGCAGGTCCGCGGTCTGCCAGGTCGCCTCGGTAAGTACCGAATGGGTGTGGGCGAGTGACTTGATGCGGCCGACGAAGGCTTCGTAGAAGCTGTCGATGCTCGACGCCGTCCGCGCGGTCGAGCCGACGATCGCCTGCACCGTGGCCAGGGTGTTCTTCACCCGGTGGTGCAGCTCGCGGATCAGCAGCGCCTGGCGCTCCTCGGCGAGTCGCTGGTCGGTGACGTCGGCGACGAGGCCGATCAACCGCCGCGGCAGCCGGTTCGGGGCGTCGCGCTCGAAGCGGCCGGCGAGGTCGATGGTGCGCCACGCGCCGTCGCTGCGGCGGCGGATGCGGCCGGTGGTGTGCAGGATCGCGTCGTCGCGCAGGGCCTGCGAGATCGCCAGCCGCACGCTCGCGCGGTCGTCCGGGTGCAGCGTGTCGCGCAAGAACTCGGACTTGCCGATGGTGCCGTCCTCGGGCGCGTGCCCGAAGATCTCGAACATCCGCTCGTTCTCCCAGATCGCGTGGTCCTCGAGCATGTGCCACTCGAAGATCCCAAGCCTGGCGACCGTGGTCGCGACCCGCAGGCGCTGGTCGCGGGCGACCAGGCCGTCGCGCGCCTCGACCCGCGTGGTCACGTCCTGCACCACGCCGACCATGCCGGTGCGGCGCCCGTCGGCGGCGTGGACCGGGCGGCCGCGCACGGCGAGGACGACCTCGCGCCCATCCGCCTCCCGCGTCAGGCGGGTCTCGAAGCGGTAGGCGCCGTCGCGCGCCATCGCGTCTCGGACCACGGCCTGGAGGCGTTCGGGCTCGCCGGCAGAGAGGCCGGCGCGCAGGATGTCCCAGGTCGCGGAGTCGCCGGGGGGATGGCCGAGGATCTGCGCGGCACGGCGCGACAGCACGAGGCGCCCGGTGGCCTGCTCCCAGCGCCATTCGCCGAGACCCGCGGCGGCGAGGTCCTGGCGGTTCTCCTCGGAGCGCGCCGCCTCGTCGGCGTCGACGGCCTCGACCACGAGAACCGTGCCGCCGGCGCCGGAGCGGCGCACCCGCACCTCCACCGAGCCGCCGCCGGCATGGAGCCAGGGATGGATGCCATCGGCGATCCGGCCGCCGCCGACGAGGTCGGAGGCCGGCTTTCCCGACAGCGCACCAGGGGCGTGGCCGAGCAGGGCGCAGAGTGCGAGGTTGGCCTCAAGGATCTGCGCGCCGTCCTCGGACAGCACGGCGAGCCCGATGGCCGCCGCCTCGAAGGCTGCGTGGCGCGGGTCGGCCGCCGGGCCGTGCAAGCCGCCTACCGGGCCGTGCAAGCCGCCTACTGGGCCGTGATCGTCCCTGTCGGTCACACCGTCCCCTCGAACGCGCGGTCGCGCCGTCTCGAAAAGCGTCGCCCCGGTGGGCACGCCCGGTGGGCGCCCCGGCTGGGCGGGAGCAAGATGGGGCCGGCGCCCAGCCGGGGCAAGCCGTCGGGCGCCCTCTGCGGCTTCGACAACAGCTTAGTTTGCCCACCGCCCCGACTTTACCTTACGCGATGCGCTCGAATTCCAGGTAGGTCGGGCGGCGCCCGGCCGCGATCGCCTTGGCCTCGTAGCGGGTGCCGGGCCAGCCGGAATAGGGCTGCGTCCAGTCGGCGGCCTTGCGCGCCGTCCAGCGCAAGGCGGGGCAGCGTGCGGTGCGCACCAGGGTCCAGCCGACGTAGTCGTCGATGTCGCTGGCGAAGCGGAACAAGCCGCCGGGACGCAGCACGCGGGCGATCTCGGCGAGCGATTCGTCCGAGACGAACCGGCGCTTGCGCTGGCGTCGCTTGGGCCAGGGATCGGGATAGAGCAGGTAGACCCGCGCGAGGCAGGCATCCGGCAGGGCCGCGAGCAGCGGCGACACGTCCTCGTCGCGGATGCGGACGTTGCGCAAGCCGCGCTCGTCGACGGCGCGCAGCAGCTTCGCGACGCCGTTGACGAAGGGCTCGGCGCCGACGATGCCGATGTCGGGACGGGCTTCGGCCTGAGCCGCCAGGTGCTCGCCTCCGCCGAACCCGATCTCGAGCCAGACCTCGGACGGACCGTCTGCGATGCCGGGAAACAGCGTCGCCGGATCGAGGCGGCCCTCGGCGGGCGGCGCGACGCGCAGGCGCGGCAGCAGCTCGGCAAGGCGCTGCTCCTGCAGCCCGCGCAGGCGCTTACCCTTGCGGCGGCCGAAGAAGGCCCGCTCGGGGGCGTCGGCCGGGGGGCTGGTTTCGGTCACGGCCGGGCTCGGGTGTTCGAAGAAGACGCGACGCGCTTTCCCTCCCCCGCAGAGGGGGAGGGAAGACCCGCGCGGTGGAAGCCTTACGCCAGGGCCGACTTCAGCTTCTCGGCGAGGTCCGTGCGCTCCCAGGAGAAGCCGCCGTCGGCATCCGGCGCGCGGCCGAAATGGCCGTAGGCCGAGGTGCGGGCGTAGATCGGCTTGTTCAGGCCGAGCGCAAGGCGGATGCCGCGGGGCGAGAGGTCGAGGGCGTCCATCAGCACGCCCTCCAGCTTGGCCTCGTCGACCTTGCCGGTGCCGTGCAGGTCCACGTAGATCGAGAGCGGCTTGGCTACGCCGATGGCGTAGGCGAGCTGGATCGTGGCGCGCGAGGCGAGGCCCGCCGCGACGACGTTCTTGGCGAGATACCGCGCCGCGTAGGCCGCCGAGCGATCGACCTTGGTCGGGTCCTTGCCCGAGAACGCGCCGCCGCCGTGAGGCGCCGCGCCGCCGTAGGTGTCGACGATGATCTTGCGGCCGGTGAGGCCGGCATCGCCGTCCGGGCCGCCAATGACGAACTTGCCGGTCGGGTTCACGTGCCAGACCGTGCCCTCGTTGATCCAACCCTCGGGCAAAGCCGCGCGGATGTAGGGCTCTACGATGGCGCGCACGTCGGCCGAATCGAGCGACTCGTCGAGGTGCTGGGTCGAGAGCACGATCTGCGTTGCCTCGACGGGGCGGCCGTTGGCGTAGCGCACCGTGACCTGGCTCTTGGCGTCGGGCCCGAGCTTGGCCGCGTCCCCCTGCTTCGCCTTGCGGGCGTCGGCGAGGTCCTTGAGGATCTTGTGGGCGTAGAAGATCGGGGCCGGCATCAACTCCGGGGTCTCGTCGGCGGCGTAGCCGAACATGATCCCCTGGTCGCCCGCGCCCTCGTCCTTGTTGCCGGCCGCGTCCACGCCCTGGGCGATGTCGGCCGACTGGGCGTGCAGGTAGATCTGCACCTCGTTGTTCTTCCAGTGGAACCCGGCCTGCTCGTAGCCGATGTCCTTCACCGCCTCGCGGGAGAGTTCTTCCAGGTCCTTGAAGGTCACCGAGTCGGGGCCGCGGACCTCGCCGGCGATCACGACGCGGTTGGTCGTGGTCAGCGTCTCGACGCCGAGGCGGGCTTCGGGCATCGCGGCGATATAGGCATCCACCACGGTGTCGGAGATCCGGTCGCTCACCTTGTCGGGGTGGCCCTCGGAGACGGACTCGCTGGTGAAGAGGAAGTCTGAACGCGGCATCGTCGGGGCACCCCGGTTGGCGGGTGCGCCTTCCTGAAATCGCGGCGCTTGACCCGGTCGTGAGGGCCGGAGTTCTGGCACCGGCTTCCCCCAGGGTCAAGGTGGAATGCCGAACGGATCCGCTATACCGCACGAAGCGGACGCTAGATCGGTACAGTAGTGCGCCGAAGCGGGATCGACGGCGTCAGCCGCTCAGCTTGCGCTCCAAGGCCTGGACGGCTGCTGCGAAATCGCGGCGCGTGTCGGCCGAGCAGTTCTCGGCGACGTGGCGGGCGACCATCTCGGCCACGCTCTGCCAGCCGCCCTCGAGCGGGCGCTGCGGCGCGTCGGCGAAGCCCTCGACGGCGTGGTCCTCGTCGCGGGGCATGCCGCTGAAGAAGTGGTCGAGGGGCACGCCGGTCATGCGCGAGAAGATGTCGAGATGGATCGCGCTGATGCGATTGGTGCCCTTCTCGTACTTCTGCAGCTGGGCCGCCGACATGCCGAAGCTCTGGGCGACGCGGCGCTGGGTCAGCGACGCCTTGCGCCGCTGCTCCGCGATGCGCTGCCCGACATAAACGTCCCGTTGATCCGTCTTCTGTCCAGCCATCACTCGTCTCGCGTGCGCGCCCCCAAGGGCCCGGAACATCGGTCGTCCACGACCTCGCCGTGCCTAAGCTTAACCGCCCCCGTAGGTCTTGTCACCTTCGTAACCGGTTGGATATCCAGAGGTATCCCCCCGCGGCCCGGTCTTCGGCCGCCCGCGTCCGCGAGCCTGGACCGTACTGGTAAAAATTTCGTTGCCGTAGCAACGGTTTCGCTCGAGCAGGCGTGTGCACGGCGCCGTCAGCCATTGCCCCGCGGCCGCCCGCTCGTCGCCCGGCGCAGGGCCTCGGCAAGCGCGCCGCCCGGCTCGTCCGCCGGCGCGGCGGGCCGCGGCGCGGATTCGCGCGCCGGCCTACCTTGCTCTCGGCGCCCCTGCTCCTGGCGCGCCGGTTCCTGTCGCGCCGGTTCCTGTCGCGCCGGTTCCTGTCGCGTCTGCCGCTGGCCGTCGTCCGAGCGCATGCTGAGGGCGATGCGCTTGCGGGCCGGGTCGACCTCCACGACGCGGACCTGCACCACGTCGCCGGGCTTCACCACCTCGCGCGGGTCCTTCACGAAGCGGTCGGCCAGCACGGAGATGTGAACCAGCCCGTCCTGATGCACGCCGACGTCGACGAAGGCGCCGAACGCGGCGACGTTGGTGACGACGCCTTCGAGCCGCATCCCGGGCTTCAGGTCCGAGATCTTTTCGACGCCGTCCTGGAAGGTCGCGGTGCGGAAGGCCGGACGCGGGTCGCGGCCGGGCTTCTCCAGCTCGGCGATGATGTCGGCGACGGTCGGCAGGCCGAAGGTCGCGTCCACGAACTTCTGCGGGTTCAGCGCCTTGAGCGCCGCGCCGTTGCCGATCAGCGCTTTAATCGGCTGGCCGGTGGCGGCCAAAATCTTCTTCACCACCGGGTAGGCCTCCGGGTGCACGCCCGAGGCGTCGAGCGGGTCGCTGCCGTCGCGGATGCGCAGGAACCCGGCGGCGAGCTCGTAGGCCTTGGGGCCGAGGCCCACGACCTTCCGCAACGCGGCGCGCGAGCGGAACGGGCCGTTCGCGTCGCGATGCACTACGATGTTGGCGGCCACCCGCTCCGACAGCCCGGAAACGCGGGCGAGCAGCGGCGCGGAGGCCACGTTCACGTCGACGCCGACGCCGTTGACGCAATCCTCCACCACCGCATCGAGCGAGCGCGACAGCTTCCCCTCCGCGAGGTCGTGCTGGTACTGCCCGACGCCGATCGCCTTCGGCTCGATCTTCACCAGCTCGGCCAGCGGGTCCTGCAGCCGCCGCGCGATCGAGACCGCGCCGCGCAGGGTCACGTCGAGGCCCGGCAGCTCGGCGGAGGCGTAGGCCGAGGCCGAGTAGACCGAGGCGCCGGCCTCAGAGACCATCACCTTAGTCAGCTTCAGCTCCGGGTGCCGGGCCAGGAGCTCGGCCGCCAGCTTGTCGGTCTCGCGCGAGGCGGTGCCGTTGCCGATGGCGATCAGCTCGACCGCGTGGGCGCGGCAGAGCTTGGCCAGCGTCGCCAGCGCACCGGTCCAGTCGCGCCGCGGCTCGTGCGGGAAGACCGCGTCGGTGGCGACGACCTTGCCGGTGGCGTCGACCACCGCGACCTTCACGCCGCTGCGGAAGCCCGGATCGAGCCCAAGCGTCGGCCGCGCCCCGGCGGGCGCCGCGAGCAGCAGGTCGCGCAGGTTGCCGGCGAAGACCTGCACGGCGCCGGCCTCGGCCACCGCCCAGAGCCGGGCGCGGAGATCCGTGTCGATCGCCGGCTTCAGCTTCGTCCGCCAGGTCTTCCGCACCGTCTCGGCGAGGTAGCGGTCGCCGGGCCGCCCGCGATCCGCGATGCCGAAGGTCTTGGCGATCCGGGCCTCCTGCCAGGCCGGCTGGCCCGGGGGCGGCGTCTCGGCATCCGTGAGGTCGAGGTCGAGCACCTCCTCCTTCTCGCCGCGGAACAGCGCCAGGATGCGGTGCGAGGGCAGGCGGGTCAGCGGCTCCTCGAAGGAAAAGTAGTCGGCAAACTTCTGGCCGGCCTCGGCTTTGCCCTTGCGGACCGAGGCGTGCATCCGCCCGCGCCGCCAGCCATCCTCGCGCAAGCTACCGACGAGTTCGGCGTCCTCGCCGAAGCGCTCGATCAGGATCGCGCGTGCGCCCTCCAGCGTGGCGTCGGCATCGGGGAACCCGTCCTTGCCGGCAAACGCCTTCGCGGTCTGAACGGGGTCCCGCTCCGGCTGCGCGAGCAGGGCCTCGGCGAGCGGACCGAGCCCGGCCTCGCGAGCGATCTGAGCCTTGGTCCGGCGCTTGACCTTGAACGGCGCGTAGAGGTCTTCCAGCCGCGCCTTGGTCTCGGCCGTGGCGATCTTCTGCGCGAGCGCGGCATCGAGCTTGCCGAGGCCCTGGATCGCATCGCGGATGGCGCCGCGGCGCTCTTCCAGGTCGCGCAGGTAGGCCAAGCGCTCCTCCAGGGTGCGCAGCTGCGCGTCGTCGAGCCCGCCGGTCGCCTCCTTGCGGTAGCGGGCGACGAACGGCACCGTGGCGCCCCCGTCGAGCAGGTCCACCGCCGCCCGCACCTGCGCCTCGGCGACGCCGAGCTCGGTGGCGATGCGATGCGTGATGCCGATCATCCGGTCCGTGTCCTCGATGGCTGCGGGGCGCGGTGTCTAACCCGGATGGGGGAGGGGAGCCA
>NZ_VRUW01000139.1:0-7426 GCF_008039475.1 Methylobacterium sp. WL12
AAGAGGCATAGAAGATTTTGACGCATAAATAATTCTCGTATAATTATTATAGCCTACCCTATGGGAAGGCTTCACCCTCCAAGATCCGACGAGAGCTGAACCTGTTTATGCATCGCCATGAGGCTTTCAGTCGTGAACCGGTAACAGCTGGCCCGACTAAGGCGCAGTGTCGGCGTCGCGATCTCATTCAATCCCTTGAATGCAGCCGATCGTTATCGATGGGCATCATAACCGGATCCCGGCAGCCTTCCTGTGACGCGCAGAAAACTCATCCTCACGGGCAAGGCGGAAAGGTTTTATTTTTCCCACCCGAGGACAGAAAATGTCACTATCATTCCAGATGCGGGCAACGTGATACCGCGTTGAGCAGCCCTTAACTGCCTCTTGGATAAGGGTGGTTTGCAGGGCCTGGGGGAGAACGTGATCATGCACTGGGCTGCCGTCGGCCTTGCCGCCTATGCCATCGGCTTCCTCGAGTTCTGGCGCCTGTGTCAGGACGCGCCGTTGATGCACGACGAGCCCGTATCGAACGCTCCGTCACCGCACTAGGTCCCGTACCAACCCAGCAGCCAGATCAGTGCCCAGCCGATCGCGCCGATCCACCCGATGACGACCATCAGCACCATCAGCAGGATCAGGATCGAGCCGAAACGATCGAACAAACGCCGGCCGATCCCAACCTTCCGAACGGAAAGCGGCGGATCGCTTGTTTCGTTTTGCAATAAACTCACGGCTCAGCCCTCTGTTTCGGACTGAGTAGCAAGTGACGCTCCCAAATCGTTCCATCGCGAGCGCGATCGTCGCGTAGCGTTTACAACGCTCCCTGACCCAGGGTGTTTTCATAAAGACAGGTCTACAACTTACGGCGATCTCGTCGCCTTCAGCTTCAACTCTGCCGCCTCGTTGTCTTGGCCCTGTCCTTCAACCGTTCGACGCCGCTGCCCTGCCGCGATAAAGCGACCGAGGAACAGGCCGAGGGGAAGCGATACCGCAAACCAGCCGCCGAGAAGGCGCAAAAGCTTCCTCACGCGTCCTCCTATAAGGGAGTGCCACCGGACAACCTCGCTCCCGGCGGTGCCCATCATGTCAGGAAGGGCTCAAAAGCGCCGAATGCCGGTCGCAATACGCCGGGCAATCCAACCCGTGCTCCACTGCCAAACCCTGTCCGGCACCCCGTAGACGTGCTTTGCTACGGCGATGAGGCTCGCCAGCACCCAAAACACACCAGCCAAAGCGTGCAGCCATAGGCCAGGGGCCTCGTCAGGCTCGGCATAGTCGTACCAAAGCGGGTCGTTCTCGTCCAAAGCTGATCCCTCCGCAGCGCAAACCCAGCGTGCCGCGAGGGTCTTAGCAAATCATTTACCAACCCGCTTGTCACCCACCGTGCGTGGCAGGACAGCCCGTCTCAGGCGATCCCTACACACCATGATGGGGTGGATCAGGTTTCGTTGCGCATCGGGCGCATGAGCGCGCCGAGCAGGAAGGCCAGCTGCGCGCAGATCAGAAGCGTCAGGCCCCGGCGAACGCACGCCGCAGGGCTCAAGTGGAAGCTATACACCCCATAAGCCACCTCGAGGGCGACGATCGGGACGAACACCGCAGCCAGCCAGATCGAGCCAAATCGGCCCAACCCCAGGCCGAGCAGGGCATTCAGCAGCAAGGCCTTCATCAGCTGTCTCCGCCGGCTGCAGACAGCCAGGCCGGCGTCCTACCCTGCCCAGGATTGCGGCCGCAATGCCGCCCGTGCTGGAGGGATCAGCGACTGCCGCGTTGAGCCAGGACGGCCGGGATCGTGCGCAGCATGATGGCGATGTCGCGACCCAGCCCCCAATGCGTGGCGTAGTCGAGGTCCAGCGCCACCCGCTCGGCATACGAACAATCGCTGCGCCCCGACACCTGCCACAGACCCGTGACCCCAGGCGTGACCGAGAAGCAGGTGGCAAAAGCAGAGCCGTAGCGCTCGACCTCGGCCTGAACGATCGGACGGGGGCCAACCAGGCTCATCTCGCCCAGCAGTACGTTCACGAGCTGGGGCAGTTCGTCGAGGCTGGTCTTGCGCAGCACCAAGCCCAGCGGGGTCACGCGCGGATCGTTGGTGAGCTTGTGCGTCTCGTCCCATTCCCGCTGGGCCGCCGGATTGGCAGCCAGGTGGGCCCGCAGCACTGCATCACCGTCCGGAACCATCGAGCGGAACTTGAGGCACCCGAAACGGCGGCCCTTTCGCCCGATCCGCATGTGCCGGAAGATCGGAGCCTTGCCGTCCCCGGCCCAGACGAGCAAGCCAAGCAGCAGGAGCAACGGCAACAGGAGGAACAGCGCCGTGCCGGCCACGCCGATATCGAGGCTGCGCTTGCCCAGCCGTTCCAGACGCCGTGCCTTTCCGAGGGGAAGCACCGCCTGCGTCACCACCTCGCTCAGATGCTGCGGTGCAACGGCCGTGGAGGAAGATGGATGGCCGGCCTCACGCAGCATGGTCACTCTCCTGGGGCGCGCAGGTGCACAGGGTTAAAAGAACATTAATGCAAACTCCATACCGCGGCACTTGCCGCTACACAAGCGTGACCGTAAGAGATAAAACCCTTCGTATTCGTTCAAAATCTCATGTAAAGCCTCAAACGACTATAATATCGTATCATTAACATAGCTTATCATCCATGTAGAGCGCTACAATACGTCGTATGAACCAACGTAGAGCCATATAACAAATTAGTGAGGAGCTAAACGCGTGCTGATCGTTCTCTTGTGCGGCGCGATAAGTATGGCCGCGCTTGGGCTCTGGATCGGCCTGAGTTGGGGATGGGTCGGCGGAGTACTCGGTGCGCAACTCGGAGCCACCCTCGGCATCCTCCTCGCCGCAGCCCTCAAGCTGCGCCGCTAAAACTACCGAGACCTCAAAGAGCCCCGTAGAACTGGACGCACGTTAGCCAAACGTTGACCCTCAGCGCTGGAAAAGCTCGCACACAGGTCCGGTCCGTCCGTCAGGACCTCTGCGTTTAACCGCACGAGCAGGGATGGCGTGAGACGAAAGCGGGGCCGGCTGAACCCGCCGGCCTGGAGACGTCCGCCGTGACCCCGTCCGTCAGCCCTTCGGATGCCGAACCCCGTCGCATCCTGCACGTGTTCCGCGCGCCCGTCGGCGGCTTGTTCCGGCACGTGGTCGACCTCGCACGCCTCCAGGCCGCGGCCGGGCACCGCGTCGGGATCGTCTGCGACGCGACCACCGGCGGCGAGCGCGCCGTCCAGGCGCTCTCCGACCTCGCCCCCTGCCTCGCGCTCGGCGTCACCCGCATCCCGATGCGGCGCAACCCGCACACCTCCGACCTCGCCTGCCTGCGTGCGGTCGCGGCCCGCGCCGAGGCCGTCGCGGCCGACGTCCTGCACGGGCACGGCGCCAAGGGCGGCGCCTACGCCCGCCTCGCTGCCGTCCCCGGCCGCAGCGTGATCCGCGCCTACACCCCGCATGGCGGCAGCTACAATTACCGTCCCGGCAGCCCGCTGCACCGGCTCTATATGGGCGCCGAGAGCCTGCTCGCCCGCCGCACCGACGTGTTCCTGTTCGAGAGCGAGTTCGTCGCCGGGCGCCATCGCACCTATGTCGGCATCCACGGCCGCGTCAGCCGCATCGTCCACAACGGCCTGAGCGAGGCCGAGTTCGCACCCCTGACCCCGGCGGCCAACCCGTTCGACCTGCTCTATGTCGGCGAGCTGCGCGAGGCCAAGGGCCTGCCGATCCTGCTCCAGGCCCTGGCGCTCCTGCGCAAAGAGGGCCGGAGCGTACGCCTGCTGATGGTCGGGTCGGGTGCCGATGCCGGGCTGCTTCGGGCCAAGGCCGAAGCCCTGGGCCTTGCCGGCGCCATCGCCTTCGAGCCGGCCCAGGCCATCCGCTCGGTGCTGGCCCGCGGCCGGATCATGGTGGTGCCGTCCTTCGCCGAGTCCCTGCCCTACGTCGTGCTCGAGGCCGCCGCCGCCGCACAGCCCCTGGTCGCCACCGACGTGGGCGGCATCCCTGAGATCTTCGGCTCGGCCGCCGGAGACCTCGTCCCGCCCCGCGATCCGGTCGCGCTGCAGCGGGCGATCGCCCGCGTCCTCGACGAGGCGCCGGAGAGCTGCGCAGCCCGGTTCCGGGCCCTGAGCGACTCCGTGCGCCAGCGCTTCTCGATGGAGCGGATGGGCGCCGACGTGCTCTCGGGCTACGCTGCCGCCTTCCGTGCCCAACGCCAGGACGCCGCCGCCAAACCAGAACACAGCACAACGGCTCGAATGGTGGGAACTGAGCGATAAGCCCCCTCTTGTCGGCGATCTCCTCAAGCTCGCCGAACACGGCCGTGACTACGACTGTGGATACCGCTCAATCGAGCTGCACTGATCGATTGTAGAAGGTTCGTTATCTTACTTCTCACGCCACGCTTTGGCGATCTGATCGGTGAGGGGTTTGACGAGGTAGCTCAGGACGGAGCGTTCGCCGATCTGGAGGAAGGCCTCGACCGGCATGCCGGGCACAAGGCGGACGGCGCCGAGCCGCGCGCGCTGGTCCTCCGGGACGAGGATGCGGGCGGTGTAGTAGCTCTGGCCGGTCTTGGGATCGGTGGAGACGTCGGCCGAGACGCGGCTGACCGTGCCGTCGATCTCGGGCGTGGTGCGGCTGTTGAAGGCGGGGAAGCGCAGCACCGCATTCTGATCGTGGCGCACGCTGTCGATGTCCTGGGGCTGGATCCGGACCTCGACCGCGAGCTGGTCGGCCCAGGGCACGATCAGCATCGCCGGCTCCGACGGCGTCACCAGGCCGCCGACGGTGTGCACGCTCATCTGATGCACAGTGCCGTCCTGGGGGCTGCGCAGGTCGACGCGCTTGAGTTGGTCCTCCGCCGCCACCCGCTTCTCGCCGAATTCCGAGGCGCGCCCGCGGATCTCGGCCAAGTCCTTGCCCACCTCGGTGCGCAGATCGCCGTCGATCTGCAGGATCTGCAACTCGGTCTCGGTGATCTTGCCCTTCGCCGAGGCGGTCTGGGCGACGAGCTGCCCGCGCTCGCCCTGCAGGCGTGCGGTCTCGCGCTCCAGAGCGGTGACGCGCGTCAACGGCACGAGGTTCTTGCCGTAGAGCTCACGCACGCCCTTCAGCTCGGTGAGGATCAGCGCCGTCTCGCGCTCCTTGGCCGCCGCCTGCTGGGTCAGACCGTCGATCTCCTGGCGCAGTTGCGCGATGCGCTCAGAGAGCTGCGCCTTCTGCCCGGCGCGGGCCGCGTGGCGGGCTACAAACAGCCGGGTCTCGCCCTCGACGAGGCGCGCAACCGACGGGTCGGCGTCCTTGCGCCCCAGAAGCTCTGCCGGGAAGGCGATGGTCGCGGTGCCGTCGCGCTCGGCCTCCTCGCGGGCGCCGCGGGCGTTCAGCTCGTCCAGAGCCTTGAGCACGATGTCCAGGTTGGCCCGGGTCTGGGTCGCGTCCAGCCGAATCAGGACATCGCCGGCCTTGACCCGGTCGCCCTCGCGCACCAACAGCTGCCCGACTACGCCGCCGGTGGGGTGCTGCACCTTCTTGACGTCGGACGCGACTACGAGCTGGCCGGGGGCGATCACCGCGCCGGCGATCTCGGTGAGCGCGGCCCAGCCGCCGACGCCGACCACCAGCACGGTGCCGAGCGCCAAGCTCAGCGCCAGGTGGCGCCGGATCGAGGCCTGAGCACGTGGTCGCAGAATGGCTGGGGAGGGGACAGCTAAGGAGAACTCAGGAGTAGCTATGGAAGAACGCACGGGGATCACCGGAGCGGTCATGGTCAGGCATTTCCCTGTAGAGTTTGCTGCGATGAGCCAGCTTGGGAAGAGCTCTGCTGCAAGGAGTCTTGGGCAGGTAGCACAGCCGGATCGGGCGCCACGCGCAGGACGCGCTTGAACACCTCGTCCTTCGTGCCGAAGGCCTGGGCGCGGCCCTCAGCCATCATCAGCACGAGGTCCAGCGCCGCCAGCGCCGAGGGGCGGTGCGCCACGACGATGCAGATGCCGCCGCGCGCCCGCACCCCGAGGATCGCCCGCGTCAGCGCGTTCTCGCCCTCGGCGTCGAGGTTGGCGTTGGGCTCGTCGAGGATCACTAGGAACGGGTCCCGGTACAACGCCCGCGCCAGCCCGACGCGCTGGCGCTGCCCGGACGACAGCCCCGCCCCGCCCTCGCCGACCCGGGTGTCGTAGCCCTCGGGCAGGCGCAGCACCATCTCGTGAATGCCCGCCGCGTGCGCTGCCGCGATCACTGCCTCGGGGGCCGCGTCCGGATCGAAGCGGGCGATGTTTTCGCCGATCGTGCCGGCAAACAGCTCCGCCTCCTGCGGCAGGTAGCCGAGATGGGGACCGAGCTCTGCCGGGTCCCACTGGTCAAGGGCGGCCCCGTCGAGGCGCACCTTGCCGCGAGCGGGCGGCCACACGCCGATCAGCGCGCGCACCAGGCTCGACTTTCCAGACGCCGAGGGGCCGATCACCCCGAGGCCCTGTCCGGCACTGAGGGCGAAGCTGACCTCGCTGACCACCTCGCGCTGCACGCCCGGCGGGGCGATCGCGACCGCCTCAACCGACAGGGTTCTCGTGGGCGCCGGCAGGGCGTGGCGGGTAGGCTCGTGCGGGATGCGGGCGAGCAGGTCCGAGAGCCGGGCCCAGCTCTGACGCGCCTGGACGAAGCCCTTCCAGTTGGCGATAGCGAGCTCCGCAGGCGCCAGCGCCCGCGACACCAGGATCGAGCTCGCGATGATGATGCCGGCGGTGGCCTGACCCTGGATGACGAGCCAGGCGCCGAGCGCCAGCACACCCGATTGCAGCGCCATGCGGAACACCTTGGACACGGCGCCGAGGCCGCCTGCCATGTCCGCCGCGCGCTGCTGCGCATCCATGTAGTCGCGGTTGGCCAAGGCCCACCGCGTCCGGAAGCGTCCCTGCATGCCGAGCGCCGCAAGAACCTCGGCGTTGCGCCGCCCGGCCTCCGCCAGGCCGTTGCGGCGCTGACCGTGCCCGGTTGCGGCCTGGGCCGGCCTGCGGGTGGCGCGGTCGGTCAGCCAAGTGACGGCCGCGAGGAAGCCGGCGCCACCCAGCGCGGCGACCCCGATCAGGGGATGGAACAGGAAGCAGACGCAGAGATAGATCGGCAGCCACGGCAGGTCGAAGAACGCCGACGGGCCTGTGCCCGACAGGAACGCGCGGATCTGGTCCAGGTCGCGCAGCGGGAGCAAGCCGTCGCCGGGCAACGCGGCCTTGAGCGGCGCGCGCACCACGACGTCGAACACCCGCTCCGACAGCGCCTCGTCGAGCGCTGCCCCGATGCGGGCCAGGATGCGCGAGCGGATCGCCTCGAGCGCCCCCTGGAACGCGTACAGCGCCAGCGCCAGCGCCATCAGCCCGATCAGCGTCGGCACCGATCGGCTCGGGATCACCCGGTCGTAGACCTCCAGCA